>NZ_JBTLRN010000002.1:3979-288504 GCF_054482775.1 Sporosarcina sp. CAU 1771
ATTTGTCATATCAGTCATAAAAGTTGTGGTGTAGAAAGTGTTACACATCCTAATATACAGTCTAAAGGACTTTCAGGAAATCTGACATATAATCCTACACATTGTGAAAGATGTGGTGTTGAAAATACTGACTATACTGTTTATAAAAACGGCACGCAATTATCCCGAATTACGTTACCTATTACAGGGATAAATCCAACTTATCTACTTTTAAAAAAGCAGCGTTTCAGGTGTCAAGCTTGTCAGAGTAGCTTTACTGCTAAAACACCTATCGTTCAAAAGAATAGTTATATTTCTAAAAATGTAAAGGCACAGGTCATTATTAAATCTGCCGAAGCGCAATCTTTAACATCAATCGCAAGAGACTGTTCAGTCTCACCTACAACTGTTCAACGTTTGATTAATCAAGCTACGAAACAATTTATATCACATTATCAGGTGCTTCCTAATCATCTTTCTTTTGACGAATTTAAATACGCAAAAGGTGCACTCGCCTTTGAATATGTGAATGCTAAAACAGGCGATATCTTAGATATCTTGGATCGTCGTGATAATCATACAATTAAGAACCATTTTATCGCGAAATATAGTTTAACTGACCGACAAAATGTAGAAACCGTAACGATTGATATGAACGCAGGTTATGTAAGTGTAATCAAAGAATTGTTCCCACAAGCAAAGATTATCATTGACCGATTTCATCTTGTTCAATTGATTAATCGTTCTATGAATAAATGCCGGATTAACATCATGAATCAGCTTAAAACATCGAGCCATGACAATATGAAGAAATACCGTCGGCTTAAGCGCTACTGGAAGCTCTTATTAAAAAATCGCGCCAGATTATCCAGTGTCGAATACAAATACTATCCGTTATTTGGACAACGCTTAGAGACAAGTATTATCGAAGAGATGTTAGCTTATGATCCTGTGCTGAAAGCGAATTATGAACTTTATCAAGAACTATTAAAAGCCATGACAAATAAGGATTTCGAAGCACTGTCGTCTTGTTTAGCTAACCCTGTTTCACCTTTGATCTCAAACTACATGAGAACGAGTTTAAAAACATTAAGAAAGCATCTTTCATTTATACAAAACAGCTTTATTTATCCTTACAATAACGGAAGAATTGAAGGCATCAACAATAAAATTAAAGTATTGAATCGGGTTGCTTATGGATATAGGAATTTTCAGAATTACAAAAAACGAATTATATTACACTTTAAACTAAAGCCATCAGAAACCAACCGGAAACAAAGACAATCTGATTTAAAAGCATCCTAATATTCCTATGAGTTTCGTGTTTATATACTCATTTTATTTTAAAGTACATTTCAGTTGTTTGGAGTGGAAGATGGCGACTCCTTGGGGATTAGCGTTACAGGTGAGACCCCGCAGGAGCACGGTTTTTGCGACGAGGAGGCTCACCGAACGCCCCCAGGAAAGCGTCCATCTGGAACGGAAAGCAACGGGGTATATTGGATAGCCATGTAAAAAGGACAGTCCTAGAAAATCAGTTTCACTGACTTCCCAGACCGTCCAAGAATAAAAAACATAATCGACTATAACTCTTCACCAACGTCATTTGACAAAGAACCATTTTTTTTCGGATCATGTCGAATTAGATAAGCTATTTCCCAGGAAATACGATGAAATCCGACAAAGATTTCTAGTAGATTACTTCGAAATAGCTACCCAATGCCCTTCTGAAACTTCAACGAGTTCAGAGTTTTTCAAGTTGTATTTATCATCACTTGTTTGTTCATCCATAAGCACTCGCTTTTTCTTCGCTTCCACTTTTGGATCTGGGATTGGAATGGCGGCAAGTAAGGATTTTGTATATTCATGTTGTGGGTTCGTATAAAGTTCTTCACTCTCAGCTAATTCCACAATTTTACCTGCGTTCATAACGGCAACACGGTCACTGATATGCTTCACCATCGATAGATCATGGGCGATAAACAAGTATGTAAGTCCAAGACGCTGTTGAAGGTCTTCGAGCAGTGTAACTACTTGTGATTGAATGGAAACGTCTAGAGCGGATAGTGGCTCATCACAGACGATGAATTTAGGTTCGACCGCCAAGGCGCGAGCAATTCCGATTCGTTGTCTTTGCCCGCCTGAAAATTCGTGAGGGTAGCGCAAAGCGTGTGAAGGTTCTAACTCGACCAAATCCAATAATTCTTCAACTCGACGTTTTCGTTCAGACTTGCTAGTAGCTAAGCCGTGAATATCCAACGCTTGTCCGATTAAGTCTAAAACTTTAAAGCGCGGATTGAGTGATGAATAGGGATCTTGAAAAATCATCTGCATATGGCGACGCATTGTTTTCATTTCGCCTTTAGAAAGCCGATTCACAGCCATCCCTTGATATAAAACATCGCCATCGGTTGGTTCGTGCAGTCGTAAAATCGCACGACCAGTGGTAGATTTTCCTGAACCGGACTCACCAACGAGGCCCAAAGTTTCACCAGGCTTAATGTTAAAACTAATATCATCTACAGCTTTCAAATAATTACCTTTACCCAAATCGAAATGTAGTTTTAACGATCTAACATCGAGTAAAGGAGTCGTAGTATCCGTGTTCGTAAGGACTAGCGATGGACGTTTAGGTTTCTTCTTTTCGTCTAACCGTGGAAGGGAATTTAATAATTTCTTCGTATAAGGGTGTTTTGGATTCGCAAAAATTTCTTCAGTTGTGCCAGTTTCGACTACCTCGCCTTTTTTCATGACAACAACACGATCACACATTCCCGCGACAACACCTAAATCGTGGGTGATCAATATAATGGAAGTACCAAAGTTTTGTTGCATATCTTTCATTATATTTAAAATTTGAGCTTGAATGGTTACATCCAGCGCGGTAGTTGGCTCATCAGCAATAAGAAGTGTCGGTTGACAAGCGAGGGCAATCGCAATCATAACGCGTTGGCGCATTCCGCCAGAAAATTCATGTGGGAATTGATTGTAACGTGCCTCACTATCTTTAATTCCAACCAACTTTAAAAGTTCAATAGACTGTATTTTAGCGTCTTTCTTTGATAAATTCTGATGTTTTATTAAGCTTTCAGCAATTTGCTTACCAATTCGTATTGTGGGATTAAGGGATGTCATCGGGTCTTGAAAAATCATGCTGATGTCACGACCACGAATACTTTCCATTTCCTTTTCAGTTTTACGGGCTAGGTCTTCACCTAGGAAGGTTATTTTCCCGTCCTTTATATAGGATGGAGGGGATGGAAGAAGGCGCATAATCGATCTGGCAGTGACACTTTTTCCATTACCCGATTCTCCTACAATTCCTAATGTTTCACCTTTTTTCACATCAAAGCTAACGCCCCGGACAGCTTCGAAGACATTCTCCTTTGATTCAAAAGAAACGCGTAAATCTTTAACCGTTAAAATGGTTTCCAAATGACACACCTACCGATTGTTTAGAGTTGGGATTGAATGTTCGCTTTATATTGACTTACATATATAATTAAAATATACTTTACTATACTAAACTGAATTAAGCAATATAAGGGGAGGAGGGCTAAAATAAGGTGGAAAACAACAAGTCAGTGGCAGCAAATTTTAAACCGAACAATGCTCTTCAACATTCTTATAGTAAGATGCAGATTCACTCCACTTATAAATACTTGATTTGGATTTTAGGATTGCCTCTACATATCTTTCTAGTCCTATTCTATCTATTCAACAAAAGAGATACGAACTATGGGATAGTCTATTCAGAAATCGAAAAGACGTTGAAAAGCAATGGTTTCAAAGAGAAACTGCGGCTAGATTTTTACAATCAACTTCTACAAAAACAGTCCTTTTTTTCACAGAAAGTAAGCGAGCAAGAGACTGAAAAAGAAGCAGAGAAATTAGCCGAAGAACGATTTGAAAAAGAAATACAACAACGAACAATGAAGGAACTTGAAGAGAAAGGTCTGAAAAAACAGACTTATTCTACATTCTTTGAGGGGTTACTTTCAAAGCCATTATTTCTAATCATTAGTTTTATCCCAGGAATATTGATGTATGTAATGTTATTCATTTTAAATAATTCATACGTCAAATTTATTTTCGAAAGACTAATAATGGGTGTGTTTGTTGTATTCGGGGTTGTTGTTCTGGTCTTTACAATTCTCTATATATCTCCATTCGATCCGGCAGCAAATATAATAGGGATTACGGGAACAAAAGAACAAATAGCGAATTTCAATCGTATATACGGACTGGACTTGCCTTATTTAACTCAGTTATGGAATGCTGTGAGGGGAATTTTCACGTTCGATTTAGGAAATTCGTTTGCGGGCAATGAGGATGTAGCGACTAGCATCGCAAATAAATTCCCGATAACGTTCAAAATCACGCTTTATGCACTTGTCATGGCAGTAGTGATAGCGATTCCAATCGGTATTATTTCAGCAACGAAATCGAATTCATTTCTCGATTATACGTTTATGTTCATTGCACTTTTAGGATTATCAATACCAAACTTTTGGCAAGGACTTATCTTCATTCTAAACTTCTCGATTAAATTACAATGGTTGCCAGCAACCTTTAGTCCACAAAACAGTTTGTCGATCATTATGCCAGTCGTCGTACTGGGAACGGCACTCACGGCTTCCGTAGCGAGAATGACGCGTTCGTCGATGCTGGAAATCATCAATGAAGATTATATTATTACAGCGAAAGCAAAAGGGTTGAATCAGAGACAAGTTCTCTGGAAACATGCGATTGGAAATGCCATGATCCCGATTATTACGGTAATTGGACTTCTGTTCGGCGCAATGCTAGGCGGGGCGGCTGTAACTGAGAAGGTATTTAATATTAGCGGTATTGGTAGTTATATAGTAGATAAACAATTTATTCCTGATATTCCTGCCATTTTAGGCGGAGTTGTTTATATCGCAATTACCATTTCATTGGTAAATATACTCATTGATATACTGTACGCATTTTTTGATCCACGAATACGTTCCAAAATGAAGCAAAGTTAAAGCAGGTGAAATAATGGATGTAATGGAAAAGTTGGAAAAAAAGAAGGCGTTAAAGGTTTCATCGGAGTATACACAGGCGAGCTTCACGTTAGTTATCTCACTTGTACTTTCAATTATTTTTCTGTTGAATAGTTTTGATTTTGCTTCTAAAACACTTAAGCCTTTCATGTTTAGTGTGTTTGCAGCGTATGCTTTATTCACAGTTTTACAGTTATTCATAACGCTAAAAATCAAAAGTGATCTGATCAAGTTGGGGCATATCCAAAATTCAACAAGAAAGCTTGGATATCTTCAATTATTGAGCATTCTAACAGGTAATGTGATTATTGTTGCTTTTGCCTTTAATTTGATTAAAAAAAGAAAAACGACCGAGTATACGTTTGCGGTCTATGCACTACTTACTCAAATATTCATAGTGGGTATATCTGCACTGAATCTGTTTAAACCTTATGTATCCGACACATTTCTACCGGCCATGGGCGTACTACTTCTAATTGCAATTTTCTATTTAGTTACACTAATTCTAGTTGCAAAATACGTTGAAGCAGAAACGACGAAACCTTGGATGATTTTCATCGCTATCCCATTGTTGTTGACGGCTGTAACAGGTAATCTGTTTGCATTATTCCTAGGAATTAACCTTGTTATGAAGTCACGGAACTTTGACCTATCAACAATTGTCAAATGGGATACAATTTGGGGGAAAATTACCCGAAATACAACATCGATATTGGGTCTTTTCTTTATCGTAGTTATGCTTTCGATATCGGTTTGTAGTAATTTTACATTCGACTACAGCGTTGCCATTGAAAATAGTTATTCAACGATTTTACAAAGTCCAAGTATTCAATACCCACTCGGGACCGATAACTTTGGAAGAGATTTATTTTCAAGAATTGTATTTGGAGCGCGAATTTCACTAATCGTCGGATTCCTATCGACAATTATTCCAGCCGTTATAGGGGGAATGCTCGGCGCGTTTGCAGGATACTATGGCCGCCACACAGACAATGTTATAATGAGATTGCTTGATGTTCTTTATGCGGTACCTGGTATATTGCTTGCGATTGCAATTATTGCAGCTTTCGGAGCAAATACAACGAACTTAATTATCGCGCTCAGCGTAGGTTCCATTCCTACATATGCTCGAACGATGCGAGCGAACGTTTTAATGGTTACGAATTTAGAATATGTTGATGCTGCACGAGCCCTTGGTGAAAAGGATTTGTCGATTATATTCAAACATGTTGTGCCCAACTCGTTAGCCCCGATGATTGTAAAGTCAACACTAACAATTGGTGGTGCGGTTATTGCAACGAGTAGTTTAAGTTATCTTGGACTCGGAGTTGAACCACATATTCCGGAATGGGGAAATATTTTGAAGTTGGGCAGTACGTATCTTGAGTCCAATTCATATTTAGCGATTTACCCTGGTCTTGCGATCATCTTGCTAGTTCTATCTTTTAACTTTCTTGGAGATGGATTACGCGATGCACTAGATCCAAAATTAGATTAACCCGTTTTTAAAACAAAAAAAGATGATTCTCAGGAGGAATTTACAATGAAAAAAAGTATGTTATTAATAATGCTTGCCCTAGTATTAGTTTTATCGGCTTGTGTTAAAACGAAGTCAGACGTAGAAGAAACAGACAAAGGTGTAAATGATGGTGGGACAGATTCAGCTAAAGTTGAAATTGAAATTCTTGCAATGAGCAGCGATGAGGACAACCTTAACATCGTTCGCGATCAGCTTGTAAAAAATGGTTTTGATGTGAAAATTAATATGCAACCAGACTATGGTAGCTACAAAGCGCAACAAGATGCAGGAAACTTTGACGTTTCAATGAGTGGTTGGACAACAGTGACGGGGAATCCCGATTACGCAGTTCGTTCACTATTTAAAACAGACGGAGATTATAGCATAAATGCGGATTCAAAAATGGACGAATTAATTGACAAAGCAAGTACAGAAACACCAGAAGATTATGTTTCAACGTATAAAGAGTTTGAAGAATACCTAGTTTTCGAAAAAGCTTACATTGCACCACTTTTCAGCTCACTTAAAACACAAGCAGTGAACACAGACAAATTAGATATTAACTCAGTTCGTCTATCTAAATCTCGTTCACTTCCTTGGGAAGGTATCAAATTCAATGATGCATCAAAATCAGCAACAGAACCTTTAGTATTGTCACAAACTCAATCGACATTAACTGCATTAGATCCTGTTAAAGCAAACGATGGATCGATTAACATCATTAACACGAATATGCATGTGCGTTTAGTAAACTTAACGGACGACGACAATGTTACTTCTGATGGTTCATTATCTTTAAACCACAGTATTGCTGAAGGAAACTCAGAATACTACTTCATCTTACGTGATGACATTAACTTTGCGAAAGTAACTGACGGAGTAGCTGTAGATTCTGGGGAACGTGTTGGATTTGACGACGTGAAATTCTCACTTGACCGTGCAAAAGACAAAGACTCTGTTCCAGATCACCGTACGTATAGCTTACATGAGCACATTAAGGATGTTGAACTGGTAACAGATCTTGCATCACTAGAAGGAATTAAAGATTCTTCAGGTTCTTCAACAATTAAAGAAGCACTTGAGAATGGTTTAGAAACAAAAATCTCTGAATTAGTTGCTGAAAAAACAGCTTCAAACAACAAAGAAGGAAAATACCAAGTTGTGAAAATGACTACAACAGAGCCGTTCCCACAAGTACTAAACTATTTGGCTCACCAATCAGCTGGTATCGTTTCTAAAAAACAAGTTGAAAGTATTAACACATATGATGTTGCTACATTTGATGTAGATAAAGACATTCCTTACGGTGACGTAAATACAGTAACTGAAGGAAATAAATACGACAACCAATTATATACAAGTGGTCCATATATCATGATTACAAAAAATGATTACGATGCAAAATTCCAGAAAAACCCTGCTTACATGGTAGGAACTGAGAATGAGCCATCAATTACAAACGTTACAATGCGCTTTATTAAAGACAATGATAGTACACTTGCAGCTCTTCGTAACAGCGAAATTGATATGTTCTATGCAGTTCCTGAAACGAAGTTCGATGTAATTGAAGGCGACGAGAAGTTAGAGTTGCAAAAAATACCAAGTAACGCTGTAACGTACATGATTTTCAATACAGCAGGTCGTGACGTTGCTGAAAGCGAAGATCTTCGAAAAGCAGTTCTTTATTCAATCAATCAAGAAGATTTCATAACTTTCTACGGCGGGAACAAAGTAAAAGCATTCTCGACACTAAGCCCTCTAGTAGACACAGGAAATACTCTTGAAGCAGATGCAGCAAAAGCAAAAGAGCATTTAGACAAATACAAAGCAAGTAAATAAGTAGTGAATGACACCAGGTCTTCGGGCTTGGTGTTTTTTTGACTTTCGATAAATTCTAATTGCAAGTACGACCACAACATGTTAGGGTATAGTAAGTAAATAAGATACTACATATAGTGTGAAACGATGAATAGGTACCATAATCGGTTTAAAAGGGAATCCGGAATGTCGGAGCTGTCCCCGCAACTGTAAACGCTGACGACCACTTACAACGTCACTGTGGATAACTCCATGGGAAGGCAAGTGGAAGGACGACGCGCAAGCCAGTAGACCTGCCTTTTCATCGTCAAGCGACACTTTCTTCGGGGGTTGAGAGGTGGAAGCGAGCGGGTATCCGTGATCATTCCGTCTTTTTATGGATTTTTCACGACCTCATTCTGTTTCCAACTTACAAATCTATGAGCGATGGCTCTGCCGAAGAGGCGGATTCATCGCTTTTTTCTATGGAAAAGCGGAATTCTCCGTTCATGAAGGAACGCAACTTAAGTGCGCGACGTCCTGTCGCAACAGTTTCATGACCTAGGCCCCAGCAAAATGACTTGTGACCCCGAGAGGCTGGCGAATGCAGACTAGACACCGCGTCGAAAAGAACAAGGCAGTTTGCGAGGAAGCGAGATTCAGAAATCGCTCCGGCGCTCTGTGATGGCCTCCCGTAGGAAGCCCGCAAGAAGTTCACTGTCGGTCTTCCTACTTCGGCTCACACTTGTCGCTTCTACGCTGGATAAATTGAAATCAACAACATTATTTAACAAAGCCAATTTCAAAGGAGATGGATAAAAGATGACAACACAAGTGAACGTACGAGGAATAGAGCAGCTACTGATCGAGCTAGAAAATGAATTTGGTGTGGAGAAGATGGCTCCACTTATAAAAGTGAGTGAACGTTGGAGAAGTCGATTTCCTGGACAGAAGGACTCGGTTTGGGCAAAAGCAATGACGTTGGAAGCGATTAGCTTTGTCGCAGAAGATGAAACGTACTGGACGTTTGTTGCTTCGCGAATACTGCTGTACGAAGTATATGGAGATTATGAATTGCAAAATGGGAAGGAAGTCTATGTGAATTTTGCGGATCATGTTGAAACGTTAGTTGAAAAAGGATTGTATACACCAGTTCTAACTGAGAAATATTCAAGGGAAGATCTGCAAGCGTTAGGGCATTTATTGGAATTAAAGCGAGATAAGTTATTTACATACATTGGATTAAAGACATTTATGGACCGTTACGTCGCAGTTGATTTCAATAAAAAGGCGGTTGAACTTCCACAGCAACGATGGCTCGTGATCGCAATGACGCTCATGCAAGATGAAACTGTTGACCGTCTAGAAAAGATAGCGGAGTCGTATTGGGCGATGAGCAACTTATATATGACGGTTGCGACGCCGACGTTATCGAATGCAGGGAAAACGCACGGGCAACTATCGAGTTGTTTTATCGATACAGTTGACGATTCGCTGCAAGGAATTTATGACAGCAACACGGACATTGCCAATTTGTCGAAATACGGCGGTGGCATCGGTGTTTATATGGGGAAAGTTCGTAGTAGAGGCTCAGCGATTCGTGGGTTTAAAGGGGCTTCAAGTGGCGTGCTTCCTTGGATTAAGCAATTAAATAATACGGCGGTAAGTGTCGATCAGTTGGGTCAACGACAAGGGGCAATCGCTGTTTACCTAGATGTTTTTCATAAGGATATTTTCACGTTTCTCGATTTGAAATTAAATAATGGTGACGAGCGCTTGCGTGCACATGATATTTTTACAGGTGTTTGTCTGCCGGATATATACATGGAACAAGTCGAAGCACGTGGTGATTGGCATATGTTTGATCCGCATGAAGTTCGTGAAGTAATGGGCTTTTCGTTGGAAGATTTTTACGATGAAAAGCGAGGAAGCGGTTCTTTCCGGGAAAAGTACGAAGCGTGTGTAAATCATCCGACCTTGAGTCGTGAAACCGTTCCGGCGATTGATTTGATGAAGAGAATTTTGCGTAGCCAGTTGGAGACAGGTGTGCCGTTCATGTTTTACCGTGATGAAGTAAACCGTGCCAATGCGAATAAGCATGAAGGAATGATTTATTCTTCGAATTTATGTACAGAAATCACTCAAAATATGAGCGCGACAGAGTTTCAATCGGTCACGTTAGAAGATGATGTGATTGTGACGCGGTCAAAACCAGGTGATTTCGTTGTGTGTAACTTATCTTCGATTAATTTAGGACGAGCGGTTCCTGAAAATGTTTTGGAACGCCTTATCAAAATTCAAGTGCGCATGTTAGATAACGTCATTGATTTAAACAAGATTCCGGTTGTGCAAGCAGCTCGAACGAACTCGAGGTACAGAGGAATTGGACTGGGGACATTTGGGTGGCATCATTTATTGGCGTTAAAGGGAATTCAGTGGGAATCGAACGAAGCGGTTGATTATGCAGATGAGCTTTATGAGAAAATCGCTTATTTAACAATTTCGGCATCCATGGAATTAGCGAAAGAAAAAGGTGCGTATCCATTATTTGAAGGCTCGGATTGGCAAACTGGGGATTATTTTTCGAATAAAGGCTATGACTCAAAAAAGTGGCGTGAACTTCGTGTAGATGTCTCTACAAACGGTATGCGAAACGGTTATTTAATGGCAGTTGCACCGAATTCATCGACATCGGTAATTGCGGGCTCGACGGCTTCGATTGACCCGATATTTAAACCGTTTTTCCATGAAGAGAAGAAGGATTACAAGTTACCAACCGTCGCACCGGATTTAGATCACAACACGTATGATATTTACAGACGTTCAGCGTACATCGTCGATCAGCGGTGGTCTGTGAAACAAAATGCGGCAAGACAGCGCCATATCGATCAAGCCATTTCGTTTAATATATATGTGCCGAATACAATTCGTGCTTCGGTTCTACTTGATTTGCATGTCCAAGCTTGGAAATCGGGTATGAAGACAACGTATTATACCCGTTCGAGCGCAACGGATATTGCGGAGTGTGAATGGTGTCATTCTTAATCGCTTACGCATCTTGGAGCGGAAATACGCAAGAAGTGGCTGAAATCATCGAAGAAACTTTGGTCGGAAAAGGCGTGGACGTGCATTTGTACCGTATTGGAATTGGGGTCGTTCCAAATCCTCGGGAGTTTGACGCGGTGCTCATTGGTTCATTTACATGGGATAGTGGTTCGACGCCGAACGAGGTAAAAGATTTCGTCGCGGACGTCGGCTACAAACCCGATAATGTCTATGTTTTTGGAACGGGAGATACGCAGTTCGGGGGAGACGAGCTTTTCTGCGGGGCCGCGGTGAAATTGGCGCGATTTTATCAATCCAAACTAGACCCACTTAAAATCGAACAAAGTCCAAGAGGGTCACAGGAAAGTAAAATACGAAACTGGACGGAAGGGGTTTTACAACAATGGTTACACTTGAACGCGTAAAAGTATTAGATCCAGCACAACCGAATAAATCGACAGCAATTTTTGGTGGGGAAGCGAGCGGCATTTTAAATTGGAATGACTTAGCTCACCCGCACTTTTATATGTTAAGGCAACGTATCCGAGCTTTGTTTTGGACGGCCAATGAAGTCGATATGACGCAAGATGCGAAGCAGTTTCCGACATTGCCTCAGGAAGAACAGGCCGCTTTTTTAAAGATTATCGGTTTGTTAGCGACGTTGGACGGTCCACAAACGGACATCGCAGCTAGGATTTCGCAGTTTACAACGGACCCGTCGGTTAAATCGTTGATGGCTACGATTGCGGACCAAGAAAGTGAGCATAATCACAGCTACGCCTACGTTCTTTCTTCTGTAACGACGTTGGATAAGCAAATCGAATCGTTTGAAATGGGACGAACAGATTCAGTGCTTCTTCGGAGAAATGAACGAATCGTTAATGTGTACAATGAATTTGCCGAGCGACCGACGATTGAATCCGCTTTAAAAGCGATGGTCTATACGACTTTGCTCGAAGGACTTTTCTTCTACAGTGGCTTCGCATTTTTCTACAACTTGGCGCGAAATCAAAAAATGGTCGGCACATCGACAATGGTGTCGTATATTAATCGTGATGAACTGCAGCACGGGAAAGCAATTAGCGACATTTTTCGAGCAGCATTAGCAGAGAATCCAGAGTACAATACGGATGCGTTTACGGAGTGGATTTACGATCAATTTAGGCATTCCGTTGAACAAGAAGTGGCCTGGAGTCAATACGTATTAGCGGAAATCGAAGGCATCGACTTGGAAGAAATGGAAGGCTATATCAAGTACCGCGCGAATAAAATGCTGCGGATGCTCGGGCTGAGTGAAATCTACCTCGAGTTTACGGACAATCCAATGCGTTGGATTAAGGCGTATGTGGATAGCTTCGATGATACAAAAACAGATTTCTTCGAGCAAGCCTCAAGGCAATATGTGAAAACAAGTGATTTGAATGGGTTTGACGATTTGTAATAGGGAGCAAGTGCGCATGGCTGAGGCTGTGCGCTTTTTTTGTTGAGTGGGTTAGACGGGTTGTCCGGGGAAAAGAGTTTATTGTCCGGGGTATTCTCGTTAATGTGCGCGCAATCGTCGGAGATGTGCGGTGAATCAGTGGATGTCCGTGGAAAAGAGTTTATTGTCCGGGGTAATCACGTTAATGTCCGCGCAATCGT
Source organism: Sporosarcina sp. CAU 1771 (assembly GCF_054482775.1). Classification (NCBI taxonomy): domain Bacteria; kingdom Bacillati; phylum Bacillota; class Bacilli; order Caryophanales; family Caryophanaceae; genus Sporosarcina; species Sporosarcina sp. CAU 1771. Next base: position 16,991 of record NZ_JBTLRN010000002.1, read on the forward strand.
CGAAGATGTGCGGTGAATCAGTGGTTGTCCGCGGAAAAGAGTTTATTGTCCGGTGTAATCATGTTAATGTCCGGGCAATCGTCGAAGATGTGCGGTCAATCTATGGATGTCCGTGGAAAAGAGTTTATTGTCCGGGGTAATCACGTTAATGTCCGGGCAATCGTCGAAGATGTGCGGTGAATCAGTGGATGTGCGCGGAAAAGTGCTTTATGTCCGGGGTAATCACGTTAATGTCCGGGCAATCGTCGAAGATGTGCGGTCAATCCGTGGTTGTGCGCGGAAAAGTGTTTATTGTCCGGGGTATTCTCGTAAATGTCCGGGCAATCTTCGAGGATGTGCGGTCAATCCGTGGATGTCCGTGGAAAAGTGTTTATTGTCCGGGCTATTCCTGTTAATGTCCGCGCAATTGCCGAAGATGTGCGGTCAATCTATGGATGTCCGTGGAAAAGAGTTTATTGTCCGGGGTAATCACGTTAATGTCCGGGCAATCGTCGAAGATGTGCGGTCAATGTATGGATGTCCGTGGAAAAGAGTTTATTGTCCGGGGTAATCACGTTAATGTCCGCGCAATCGTCCGGGATGTGCGGGCAATCAGTGGATGTGCGCGGAAAAGAGTTTATTGTCCGGGCTAAGCTCGTTAATGTCCGCGCAATCGACTTTACTCCCGCACCAACAAATCCCACTCTCCGTTAACCACCTTCCAAATATGAAGAATGAGTGACATCATATGAATCTGTGATTAATATCACAGTACCTCATCCACGCTTAACTTATGATATAGACAGAGAAAAGAAACAGGGGGGATTCCCTTATATCGATTCCGATGGATGTTTCGTATAATCAGAATCGATACTTCATCTCAAATAAAAAGGAGGAATTCTAGTATGAGTCAAATCACTCTTGATACACAAGTCTCCGATATTGTCACGGCATTACCAAACAGTGCAGATTTATTTAGACAGCTCCGCATTGATTATTGCTGCGGTGGAAAGATCTCTCTCTTGGCTGCAACAGAAGAGCGGAATTTAGATTCAAAAGAAGTTCTGACCCGGATTCAAGAAATAGAACAAAACCGTAGTACACGACAAAGTATGGACCCGACAGGATTCGGAGAAAAAACACTAGTTGCTTATATTCAAGAAAAGTACCATGCGCACCTCCGAACAGAACTTCCACAGTTGGCACCATACATTACAAAAGTAGTGAAGGTTCATGGTGAAAACCATCCGCATTTAATTCGAATTCAAGAAATCTTTAAAACATTGCGGAAAGAACTTCTTGATCATACAGAGGATGAAGATCAAAACGTATTTCCTCTAATTCTCGAATTTCTCGATAATCCAACAGAAGCTGTAAAAGAGCAATTAAAGCCACATATTTTCGAATTGGAATCCGAGCATGACAATGCAGGGAAACTACTATTCGAATTAAGGAATATTACAAATGATTTCACTCCCCATGAGGATGCTTGTGGAACGTATAGACTTGTATACGCACGCCTTGAGGAGTTGGAGAAAGATACGTTCGAACATGTGCATTTAGAAAACAATGTGCTCTTCGACCGCGTCCGTGCAGCAATCTAACGAACAACTTAAAGGAGCCGTTTGAAAAGCTCATAATAACGAAGCGGTGAATGGGATATAAAGGAAATCCATTTACCGCTTTTTATTTTCAAAAAGTAAGGGTTTCCCCCCTATTAAATAGGCGCATCCCTAATAGAAAGAAAACTCTACAAATTCTACAATTAGATATATGTAAAGGAACAAAGTTTTGATTTCCCTGATAAGTGAGAGATTAGTATACCGCCTGGAAGTGTTTGTAGTCATTCTTAAAAGGAGTTGTTTGTTCGAATGAAGAAAAAATTTGGTCTTAATTATTTCAAGCCGACAGAGAAGTTCTCGGGTAGTTGGTCGATTTTAGAAGAAAAAAGTCGCGACTGGGAAAACATGTATCGACAACGTTGGTCCCATGACAAAGTCGTGCGGACAACACACGGTGTAAACTGTACGGGTTCTTGTAGTTGGAAAGTATTCGTTAAGAACGGCATCATTACTTGGGAAAATCAGCAGATTGACTACCCATCATGTGGCCCGGAAATGCCTGAATTTGAGCCTCGGGGATGTCCACGTGGAGCTTCGTTTTCATGGTATGAGTACAGCCCACTTCGTGTGAAATACCCATACATACGGGGAAAACTATGGCGCATGTGGAGTCAAGCCATTTCTGAATTGAAAGATCCAGTAAAGGCATGGGCGAGTATTGTCGAAGATCCAGAGAAAGCGAATGAGTACAAAAAAGCCCGTGGGAAAGGTGGGCATGTTCGTGTAAACTGGCGCGATGCAACCCTTCTTATTTCAGCTCAATTAATTTACACGATTCAAAAGTACGGTCCTGACCGGATTGCCGGATTCACTCCGATTCCTGCCATGTCGATGGTCAGTTATGCATCAGGTGCACGTTTCCTCTCTCTTATCGGAGGAGAAATGCTAAGTTTCTACGATTGGTATGCCGATTTACCGCCAGCGTCTCCGCAAATTTGGGGTGAACAAACCGACGTTCCTGAATCAAGTGACTGGTTTAATGCTGGATACATCATCATGTGGGGATCGAACGTCCCACTGACAAGAACTCCAGATGCTCACTTTATGACGGAAGTTCGCTACAAAGGGACAAAAGTTGTCTCGGTAGCTCCTGATTACGCGGAAAGTGTAACGCACGCAGACGACTGGATTGCAGCAAACCCAGGAACAGACGCAGCGGTTGCGCAAGCGATGACACATGTTATTTTAGATGAGTTTTATCAACAACGAAAAGAGCCAATGTTCTTGAATTATGCGAAGCAATATACTGACATGCCGTTCCTAATTACGCTTGATGAATACGAAGATTCCTATAAAGCAGGCCGATTCCTACGTGCCAGCGATCTAGGAGGAACTTCGCAACATGCGGAATGGAAACCGGTTATTTTGGATGAAGCTACGAATGAAATTATTGTACCGAATGGAACGATGGGGCAGCGCTGGGAAGAGGATGCAAAATGGAACCTAATCCTTGATAATCCAGACGGAACCCGCGTAGAACCAGCACTTTCTGTTGCGGAACATGGTGCAGAATGGAAAGAAATCGTCTTTCCTTTCTTCGATAATGTGGCAAATGGAACATTTAAACGTCCAATTCCGGCGAAAAAAGTTCAGTTTCCGGATGGAACGGAACGCCTCGTTACAACTGTGCATGATTTAATGCTAAGTCAGTATGGTGTTAATCGAATCGGAAGCGAACTTGAAGCATCTGGTTACGATGATGCTGAATCTTTCTACACACCTGCTTGGCAAGAAAAGATTACGAACGTTAAACCAGAGCTCGTCACACAAATCGCAAGAGAGTTCGCGCATAACTCACTTGAGACCGGCGGACGCTCGATGATTATCATGGGAGCAGGCATCAACCACTGGTTCAACAGTGACACAATTTACAGGTCGATTCTGAACCTGGTTACACTAACAGCTTCTCAAGGAGTTAACGGCGGCGGATGGGCTCACTATGTTGGACAAGAAAAATGCCGTCCAATCGAAGGCTGGAGCACAATTGCATTTGCGCGTGACTGGCAAGCTCCACCACGACTACAAAATGCGACATCTTATTTCTACTTCGCAACAGATCAATGGAAGTATGAAGAAATGGGAGCCGACCTTTTGATGTCACCGACTAGTGGAAAAGCGCGTTATGAACATCCAGCGGACTACAACGTTTTAGCAGCACGGCTTGGATGGCTTCCATCTTATCCACAGTTCAATAAAAACAGCCTTGTCTTTGCGGAAGAGGCGGCAAAAGAAGGAAAAACAACGACGGAAGAAATTGTTCAACATACACTTGAGCAACTGAAGTCCGGAGAAACGACCTTTGCGGCTGAAGATCCAGGAGCACCAGAGAATTTCCCGCGTTCCCTATTTGTTTGGCGATCGAACTTAGTGTCGAGTTCTGCAAAAGGCCAAGAGTACTTCATGAAGCATCTATTTGGAGCTTCAGATGGTCTTCTGGCATCACCGAACGAAGACGTAAAACCAGAGGAAATGGTTTGGCGTGAAGAAGTGGAAGGGAAACTGGACTTACTCGTTGCACTTGACTTCAGAATGACAGCAACGCCGTTGTATGCGGACATTGTGCTTCCAGCCGCAACTTGGTATGAAAAGCATGATTTATCATCAACAGATATGCATCCATTTGTTCACCCGTTTAATCCTGCGGTCGATCCACTATGGGAGTCACGCTCTGACTGGGATATTTACCGTGCACTCGCGCAAACGTTCTCAGAAATGGCAAAAACGCATCTTCCAGGTGTCTATAAAGACCTTGTCACAACGCCACTCGCACATGATTCGCCGCAAGAAATTGCACAGCCGTACGGTGAAGTGAAAGATTGGAGAAAAGGTGAGGTTGAAGCAATACCGGGTAAAACAATGCCGGGAATGACAATCGTTGAACGCGATTATACACAAATCTTTGATAAGTACGTCACTCTTGGCCCGCTTTTATCGACAGGCAAAGTAGGGGCGCACGGGGTCAGCTTCTCTGTTGCGGAAGAATATGAAATGATGAAGGGCATAAACGGTACGTACTATGATGAAACGATTAAAAATGGACTGCCTAAATTGCATACAGCTAAACAAGCAGCTGAAGCAATGCTCACTTTATCATCTGCAACGAATGGAAGAGTTTCGCAAAAGGCATTTGAAGCAGCAGAACACGATACGGGCGTTGAGCTAAAGGATATATCAGCAGACCGTGCGGCAGAGCGTTTCACATTTGCGAGCATTACAGCACAGCCACGTGAAGTAATTCCGACACCTGTATTCTCAGGGTCGAATAAACTAGGTCGCCGTTATTCACCGTTCACAACGAATATTGAACGACTTGTTCCATTTAGAACGTTAACGGGAAGGCAGCATTTCTATATTGATCATGAATTGTTCCTAGACTTTGGTGAAGCATTGCCTGTGTATAAACCAACGTTGCCTCCAATGGTATTTGGACCAAAAGACAAGCAGATTATAGGTGGGCAAGATTCACTTGTTCTTCGCTACTTAACACCACACGGCAAATGGAACATTCACTCGACGTATCAGGACAATCAGCATATGTTAACGTTGTTCCGTGGTGGACCGACCGTATGGATTTCAGATGTAGATGCTGCTGAACATGACATTGACGATAACCAATGGCTCGAAGTATATAACCGAAATGGCGTCGTCACAGCACGCGCCGTTGTCAGTCACAGAATGCCAAAGGGAACGATGTTCATGTATCACGCGCAAGATAAACATATTCAGGTACCCGGTTCTGAAATTACAGAAGAGCGTGGCGGAAGTCATAATGCGCCGACTCGAATTCATATGAAACCAACACAAATGGTCGGTGGCTATGCGCAACTTAGTTACGGATTCAACTACTATGGACCGATCGGAAATCAGCGGGACGTCTATGTCGCAGTCCGCAAGATGAAGGAGGTAAATTGGCTTGAAGATTAAAGCGCAAGTAGCAATGGTTATGAATCTGGACAAATGCATCGGATGTCATACATGTAGTGTGACGTGTAAAACAACGTGGACCAATCGTGAAGGTGCAGAGTATATGTGGTTTAACAACGTTGAAACGAAACCGGGAATTGGTTACCCAAAACGTTGGGAAGACCAGGAACTTTACAAGGGCGGTTGGCACATTAATAAAAAAGGCAAGCTCGAACTGAAATCAGGTTCGAAGTTATCAAAAATTGCACTCGGTAAAATTTTCTACAACCCCGATATGCCGGAAATGAAAGATTACTATGAACCATGGACCTATGATTATGAAAAACTAACATCTGCACCTGACAGCAAACATACACCTGTTGCTCGTGCGAAATCCGTTGTTTCTGGGGAGTACATGGACCTTGAATGGGGACCGAACTGGGAAGACCAACTAGCTGGTGCGCATATTACTGGACCACAAGATCCGAACATTGAAAAAATCGAGGAAGAAATTAAATTCAACTTTGAACAAGCATTTATGATGTACCTTCCTAGACTATGTGAACACTGTCTAAACCCGAGCTGTGTCGCATCGTGTCCGTCTGGCGCTATGTACAAACGAGAAGAAGACGGTATCGTTCTTGTTGACCAAGAAGCATGTCGCGGATGGCGCTATTGCATGACGGGTTGCCCATACAAGAAGGTCTACTTCAACTGGAAAACAAATAAAGCGGAAAAATGTACATTCTGTTTTCCGCGCATTGAATCAGGGCTTCCAACGGTTTGTTCCGAAACATGTACAGGAAGAATCCGTTATTTAGGCGTACTTTTATACGATGCAGATCGTGTTTTAGAGGCGGCATCCACTCCGGATCCGAAAGAATTATACAAAGCACAATGTGATCTATTCCTTGATCCAAATGATCCGGAAGTAATGGAGCAAGCGAGAAAAGACGGGATTTCAGAAGAGTGGATTGAAGCAGCACAAAATTCACCAGTTTATAAATTAGCAATTGAATATAAACTGGCATTCCCTCTACACCCTGAGTACCGTACATTGCCAATGGTTTGGTATGTTCCACCACTAAGCCCAATCATGAATTACTTTGAAGGAAAAGACTCGATTAAAAATCCGGATATGATCTTCCCAGCAATTGAGGAAATGCGTATTCCAATTCAGTATTTGGCGAATATGCTGACGGCTGGAGATACAGAAACTGTAAAAGGAGCACTGCAACGTATGGCAATGATGCGTTCTTATATGCGTGCTGTGTCATCTGGAAAAGGCGACGACTTTGACGTATCCAGGTTAGAACGTGTTGGCCTAAGCGCTCACCAAACGAAGCAAATGTACAGATTACTGGCAATTGCAAAGTATGAAGATCGCTTCGTAATTCCGACATCTCATAAGGAAGGCCATATGAATATGTACAAATCACAAGGTTCAGCTGGCTACGATGAGATGGGAGACTTCAGTATGGGGACGACACAAAGTCCTTATAGTTACGCATCAACAATTCCGATGGAGAACGATACGAATTGTGATGGTTGCGGACCATCTGAACCAAAGAAAACTGGAAAACAAATTTACGAAGAGAATTTCTATGGGGGGATCTGGCGTGATTGATCTGCAAAAGTTGTATGAAGAAAAACATGCATTTGGTTTCTTTGCACATCAACTTACGTACCCAGAAAAAATAAGTTTTCATCCGTCGGTTATGGAGGAGTCCTTTGACTCCTCTCACCCGGCATACGTGGATATTAAAATGTACTGGGATTTAATGCATGAGTATAGCATCGATGACATTCAGGAGATGTATACATACACGTTTGATTTCCAGAAGGATTCGACGCTGTTCATGACCTACGTAAAGTATGAAGATGCGAAAGACCGTGGACAAATGCTTGCAAAATTAAAAGTGCTTTACGAAATGTTCGGTTTAAATATGCCGGATAGTGAACTCTCTGATTTTCTTCCTTTAATGTGTGAATTTATCTATGCTTCTGAGTGGATAGGTGATCCAAGGGCGGAGCAGAGTTTCGGCATGCTTCTCGCGGTAATGGAGGATGGAACCTATCATCTATTAAAAGCGCTTGAAAAGTATAATAGCCCTTATTTTCATCTAATTAAAGGAATGAGGGAGACCTTTAAGTCTTGTATTCGTCAGGAGGCGCCAAATAATGGCTAATCAATTTCTATGGGTAATTTTCCCTTATCTATGTATGGCTATCTTTATTGTAGGACATATATTTAGATACCGGACGGACCAATTTGGTTGGACGGCAAAATCAAGTGAATTTATCGAAAAAAAGCAGTTAATGATTGGTAGTTTACTATTTCATATAGGGATTATTCCAGTGATTGCAGGACATGTTGCGGGTCTTGGTATTCCCAAAGAGTGGACGCGTGCAGTTGGCATTAGCGATCACATGTATCATATGGGTGCAGTTTGGGGCGGTGGATTTTTTGGTGTCGTTACATTTTTAGGGATGCTAATTTTGACGTACCGCAGATTTGCATTGAAAAATGTACGAAAATTATCTTCAGCCTCGGATTTAATCGTTAACTCATTACTTTTATTCATTGTGTTTATCGGCATGTACAGCGTAATTGGAACGAGTATTACACAACCAGACTTCGATTACCGAAGCTCCATTTCGATTTGGTTCCGTTCACTTCTTATTTTTAGGCCGGAAGCTGGCTTTATGTCTGCTGTGCCTCTTGCTTTCCAACTTCATGTCTTGTCTGGATTTCTGATTTTTGCGATGTGGCCGTTCACAAGACTTGTTCATGTTTGGAGTGTTCCATTGAATTATGTGGGCAGAAGCTCTATTCTATATAGAAAGCATCGTGCAAGTTAACTAAAGAAAAAGGGCTATGTCTTTTTTCTGCAGTAGGGGAGTAAAGTTATGGGAGCACAAAAAACATTCAACTACCAACAAGAAATAGATCAGATTAAGCATCTCTTTGACTTCGATTTTGTTGCATTGGCACTTGTTCAACAATCTGAACAACGTTTTGCAATTAAGTGGGAGTGTGTCTCAGGGAATCGGAGCACTCGCTACAAGCGCATCCGATTACAGTCGGGCAAAGGAATAGCCGGACTTGTTTTTAAAACAGGAAAACCTATTTTAGCGGAAGACGTAAATACAACCTTTGGATTATCTGATTTATATAATTATCCAATCATTGTAGCGGAAGGATTGGAAAGTTTCGGGGCGATACCTCTTTATAAATACAACCGTGTCCAAGGTGTCTTACTTGTAGCTTTTCGAACGAAAGATAAAATGACTACTGACTTATTTGAAGCTTTAAAACTAGAAATTGGTCCGAGCTTTGGGCCGTTTTATAATAAGGAGATGGTGAAGCGATGATAGAAATCGAAAGCATTCAATTGACGAATTTGTTAATGAAAATGTACGATAATTCAGCTGAAGCTATCTTCTTTTTTGATCAAAACGGAAAAGTACTATCCATGAATACCTCAGCCCAACTAATTGTCGGTGCTGAGGTATTAGACAAAATGGTACGGGGCGAGGAAAAGGCGATTTGCATGTCTTGTAAAGGGTACACGAATGAAGAAGAGATGCAAACGTGTTTGTCATGCTATTTAGTGAATCCAGTAGATGATTTTAGCTCTTTTCAAGTGTACTTAGATACTGTAGGTAAAGGCGTAATACCGTATACAGCTAGCTACCAAACGATCGATCAAGAAAATGGAATCCGTGTGTTCATGTTGCGCGACTTGACAAGGCAGTACCGGACACAAGAAATTTTAAATCAGAAAACAATGATGAAAAATGTAATAAAAGCGCAGGAAGGTGAACGTAAACGCCTCTCTAGAGAACTACATGATAGCGTTGCTCAAGAAATGCTCAGCACCCTTGTCGATTTGCGTGTATTGAAGTATATGGATGTCAATGCAGATGTATTGAAAAAGCTAAAGCAAACAGAGGAATCGATCATGCGGTTATTAGATGATATACGTCATCTGTCTGTTGAATTAAGGCCATCTGCTTTGGATGACTTAGGTCTTGAAGCTGCGTTTCGAACACATTTTAAAACGATTGAAAATAACTATGGATTGGTCGTTTATTTTACAGCAGAGCTAGAGTCAAAGCGATACGAGGGTGAGATAGAGACGGTTGTATACCGGGTCTGTCAAGAAGCTGTTTTTAATGCACTCAAGTACGCAGGAACAGACGACGTTCACGTGCGCTTTTTCGAGCATGAAAACAATTTAATTTTAACGGTCATTGACGAAGGTGTTGGATTTGATATTCAAAATGTGAATCCATTGGGAACTGGACTAGGGTTATATGGAATGAGAGAACGTGCAGAATTGGTGGGGGGACACCTGAAAATTGAATCGAATTCAAAAGGGACGACTGTGCGATTGGAAATACCACTATGAACGAGGGGGAAATGAAACATGAAAATAATAATCGCGGATGATCACGCCGTCGTTCGTAGTGGGTTTATGCATATTTTAAACTTTCAGGAAGATATGGAAGTTGTAGCTACCGCTGCGGATGGGTTAGAAGCATACGCAATGGTTGCAAAACACCGACCGGACGTATTGTTGCTAGATTTAAGTATGCCGCCGGGAGAAAGTGGCTTAATTGCGACTGGAAAAATTAACGAAGATTTTCCGGAGACGAAGATTCTGATTTTAACGATGCATGACGATGAAGAATATCTATTTCATGTGTTAAAAAACGGCGCTTCCGGATATATTCTAAAAAACGCGCCGGATGAAGAATTGTTATTGGCCGTTCGTACAGTGAATGCAGGGGATACGTACATTCACCCTTCAATGGCTACTTCATTAGTAAGGGAATTCATTAAATACGATACCGGTGTTACAGAAGATGATCCATTTAAAATTTTAACAAAACGTGAAATTGAAGTTTTACCCCTTGCTGCAAAAGGATATGGAAATAAAGAAATTGCAGAAAAACTGTATATTTCAGTGAAAACAGTTGAAGCGCACAAGGCAAGAATTATGGAGAAACTTCAATTGAAAAGTAGGCCAGAACTAGTGGAATATGCACTTCGAAAGAAACTTTTAAACTTTTAACAGAAAGGTGTCTTTTAAATGGCTGAATTTAAGTTTGATTTACCAGCTCTTCGCGTGTTAGAAAATGAACATCGGTATTTAACGTATTTAATGGATGGATGGCATACAATTGTTCTAGCTTTTGAAAGAAATATTTACACGCTAGAAGAGGGTCATGAAGCAGTCCAAACACTTAGGAAACTCCTTATCGAATTTATTGAACCGTACAAAAATCATACAGATAAAGAAGAAGAGTTTTTGTTTCCAATGCTTGCACAATATGTAGGGTCGGATCAGGGACCCGTCAATGCAACGGAAGAAGAACATGAAGAAATCGACGCTTACATCGGTCACTTCCTCCATCATACGCTAGGTGATACGAGCCACATGACGTTGTCAGATTTACAAAAGGTTGTAGGTGATGCAGCAGAAGCTTTTGAGGTAATTACTGTTCATTTTGTAAAAGAGGAATCTGTTTTATTTCCAATGGTGGATTCAATTTTAACGATTAAAGAACAAGATAAGCTGTACGAGCAATTGTATACATCAATACTTTGAATCAAAGAGAATACTAGTTAATAAGGACATATTAGGGTAAACCCTCGTAGGTTAAAGGGGACTACCCAATACATAAACGTAAACAATAAAGTTAACATAAAGGTAGGGAATCAAGGCCAGTTTCATTCCAAAACTAAAGGATTGGATGGATTTGAATGACAAAAAAACTACAATTACCATTACAAACGGCAAACTTAATTGTCGGCTTCATGGTTTGGGTTATCATCTCTTCTTTACTACCATTTATTGTTGAAGATATTTCGATTCCAACTGAGAAACTAGCAATTGTAACAGCGGTACCAATCGTTCTAGGTAGTATCCTCCGTATTCCTATAGGGTATTTCGCAAATATTTACGGGGCACGAATTGTTTTCTTTCTTAGTTTTTTATTTTTACTAATACCAGTATTTTATATTAGTGCGGCCTCCACTTTCACAGATTTAATTATTGGAGGAACTTTCCTAGGAATTGGTGGAGCTGTCTTTTCTGTTGGTGTAACGTCTTTACCAAAGTATTATCCGAAAGAAAGACATGGACTTGTTAACGGAATCTACGGAATCGGGAATTTGGGAACTGCGGTTTCTACTTTTTCTGCACCGATTATTGCAACACAAATTGGTTGGTCGATGACAGTAAAGTTGTATTTAATTCTATTGCTTATCTTTGCGGCCTTAAACTTCTTCCTAGGCGATAAAAAAGAGCCAAGTGTTCGAACGCCGATTGTGGAACAAATTAAAGGTGTATACAAAAATGAAAAGCTTTGGTTCTTCTCCCTATTTTACTTTATTACGTTTGGATCGTTCGTTGCGTTCACAATCTTCTTACCCAATTTCCTAGTTACCTATTTTGGCATAGAAAAAGTAGATGCTGGTATTCGAACAGCTGGTTTTATCGTAGTTGCGACGATATTCCGTCCAATTGGCGGATGGCTTGGCGATAAATTCTCTCCACTTTTTCTATTAATGGGTGTTTTTGGAGGATTGACAGGTGCAGCAGTCATCCTTGCATTTTCCCCATCGATTGGCTTGTATACAGTAGGAAGTATGATTATCGCAGTCTGTGCAGGAACAGGTAATGGTGTCATATTCAAACTAGTTCCGACCTATTTCAATAAACAAGCAGGCGTCGTCAACGGAATTGTATCCATGATGGGTGGCCTAGGTGGATTTTTCCCGCCACTGCTTTTATCGGCAGTGTACTCAATTACAGGTTCGTATTCAATTGGCTTCATGGCATTTTCACAGGTCGCGCTTGTAAGTCTAATCCTCGTTATTTGGTTGTACTATATGGACCGACTTCACTTGTCTGCTCAGGTATTTGAGTCCACAGGTCAAGGGATTCTAGTAACAACTCCAAACGGGACGATCGAAACTGTCAATCCCGCATTTACTAGATTGACAGGCTACTCAAAAGAAGAAGTTATTGGGAAAAACCCCAACATTCTAAGCTCTGGAAGACAGTCTTCCGAATTCTACACGACGATGTGGGGACAAATCGGCCAAGAAGGAATGTGGCAAGGGAAACTGTGGAACAAGAAGAAAAATGGTGAAGAGTATTTGGAACTCATTTCAATAAATGAAGTGAAAGACGAATCAGGGGACATCATTCGTTACGTTGGCACATTTACAGATGTTACAGATCTTACCTCTGAAAAACCAGATTCCTAACGAAATCATGACAAGGTACATTTTTACATGAAAAGAAGTCTCAATTCATGCTATACTATAAGTAGAAAGATAATTACAAATAGTTATGCGATTAATAGATGATGTACAAGGGATTGGGGCTGCTAGCCATTTAGACTAGTAGCCCCTATTTGTTAGGGGGGAGTCGTAAAGTGGAGACTCGTTATTCAAGGCAAACACTTTTCAAGCCGATTGGAACTAAGGGTCAAGAGCGACTGAGTACTGCACATGCCGTCATAATTGGTTGCGGAGCACTAGGCTCAACGGTTTCTGAGACACTGGTCCGTGCCGGAATTAAAAAAGTAACAATCGCTGACCGTGACTACGTGGAAGCATCCAATTTACAAAGACAGCAACTGTTTACAGAACAAGATGCCCTAGACGGAACGCCGAAAGTAGTTGCGGCTGAGAAAAGGCTAAAGGCGATTCGAAGCGACATCGAAATTCGAACAGTTTTAGATCATATCGACGGACCATTGATGGAGGAAATCTCCAAGGATGCGACGATTCTAATAGATGCAACGGACAATTTTGAAACGCGGTTGATGATCAATGACGTCGCATGGAAAACAGGGATTCCGTGGATTTACGGAGCCTGTGTTGGAAGTTCAAGCACGATTTTTCCGTTCATTCCAGGAAAATCCGCCTGTTTCCGCTGTTTACTTCCGGTCTTACCTTCGGTGAATGAAACATGTGATACGTCGGGCATCATTGCACCGGCAGTCCAAATTACCGCAGCGCATCAAAGTGCAGAAGCGTTAAAATGGATCACTGGAAATGAAGAAGCGATGCGAACGAAAGTCTTCCATTCGGATATTTGGAACAACACGAATATCGAAGCAGGGATTTCCCGCATGCGAAACGAAAGCTGCGAAACATGTGGCTCTTCGCCGAGCTACCCGACCCTTAGTGGCGAAAAAGAGACAGGGTATGCCGTTTTATGTGGGCGCGATGCGGTTCAAATTATACCTGAAGCAGGACGCACGTTAACACTTGCGGACGGAGAAGCCGTCGCAAATCGTCTCGGGATACCATATAAAGTCACACCGTTTTTCATTCAATTTCAGACGGATGCGCACCGCTGTATTTTATTCGGCAACGGACGACTTCTCATTCATGGATTGAAAGATATAAAAATAGGTAGAAAACTATACCACCAGCTTTTCGGGTAGAAATGAGGTATGGAAATTGGCACATAACGTTAGTAAGGAAGATAGTTTAGCATTTGCAGTTTTAACAATAAGTGATTCTCGTAAAGAAGCGAATGACCGAAGTGGATCGGCAATTCGAAAGCAGTTAGAAGAGGCTGGACATCAAGTCGTCGCGCGTCAAATCTGCCACGACGAGCGAGTCCAAATCGAAGAAGTTATTGAAAAATGGATAGCGGATTCGAAAATCCAGGTGATTATCACAACAGGTGGAACGGGCATCAGTCACCGCGACATCACGGTCGATACAGTAACGCCTTACTTTACAAAAACACTCGACGGATTTGGAGAACTCTTCCGATTCTTGAGTTACACAAAAGACGTCGGTTCAAAAGCATTGCTAAGCCGCGCGACGGCGGGGATTGTAAATGAAAAAGTTCTGTTTTTACTCCCCGGTTCGGTCAAAGCAGTCGAGCTAGCGATGAATGACTTGATCCTACAAGAAGCGCATCACATTGTGCATGAACTTGGGAAGCATAAGATCGAGGAAGAGTGATTGAGCGGGGGTTCTCGCGGATTGCCCGGAGATTCTTAGTGAAAGCGCGGACATCTTGGCGGATTGCGCGGACAATCCAGGTAAAAGAGCGGACATCTTCACGATGCCCGTACATTCCATGAGAAAGGGCGGAGATTCTCGCGGATTGCCCGGACAATCCTGGTAAAAGAGCGGACATCATCATGATGCCCAGACATTCCATGAGAAAGGGCGGAGAATCTCGCTGATTGCGCGGAGATTCCGGGTGAAAGAGCGGACATCTTCACGAGGCCCGGACATTCCATGTGAAAGCGCGGAGAATCTCACGGATTGCGCGGAGATTCCGGGTGAAAGAGCGGACATCCTCACGAAGCCCGTACATTCCATGCGAAAGGGCGGAGAATCCCGCTGATTGCCCGGACAATCCTGGTAAAAGAGCGGACATCTTCTCGAAGCCGTACATTCCATGCGAAAGCCCGGAGATTCTCGCGGATTGCGCGGACAATCCAGGTAAAAGAGCGGACATCTTCACGAAGCACGTACATCCCATGCGAAAGCCCGGAGAATCTCACGGATTGCCCGGACAATCCTGGTAAAAGAGCGGATATCTTCTCGAGGCCCGTACATTCCATGCGAAAGGGCGGACAATCTCGCAGATTGCGCGGACATTCCGGGTGAAAGAGCGGACATCGTCATTATGCCCGTACATTCCATGAGAAAGCCCGGACAATCTCACGGATTGCGCGGAGATTCCAGATAAAAGCGCGGACATCGTCTCAAAGCCCGAACATCCGACAACCCAACTCTCTCACCAAAACAAAAAACGAACGCTTAAGCGTTCGTTCGTTCGAAGTCACCGTTTTTGCCACCTGTTTTTTTGAGGAGCATTGTTGGGCCGATGATCATTTCTTTACCGGCAGCTTTGCACATGTCGTAAATTGTTAGAGCGGCGGCGGATGCGGCGGTAAGCGCCTCCATCTCAACGCCCGTCAATCCTTTTGTCTTTACTTCGGCTTGAATCGTTACTTCGTAATGGGGAACATTTTTATCAATCACCCATTCGAAGTGAACGTCGACGCCAGTTAATGCAAGTGGATGACACATCGGGATGATGGTTGCAGTATTTTTAGCTGCCATGACAGCCGCGACTTGAGCGACTGCGAAAACATCGCCTTTTTTATTGGTACCTTCCGTAATTTGTGAATGGATAAGTTCGTTCACGATGATGGATGATTTAGCGATTGCTGTTCGTACAGTCGTTGCTTTATCCGAAACGTCGACCATTTTTGCACGACCTTGTTCATTAAAATGCGTTAGTTCAGACATGACAATCATTCCTTCCAATGAATTACTTTGAAACACTATTCTCATTATAGCAGAAGATAGCGAGGGATTTATTTTGGTAGAGATTAGAAAACCAATTACAGTTTTAGAAGCAATTGAACTTGTGAAAGACCATTCAAAGTCTTTGGGTACAGAAACGGTTCCAATTGAAAAAGCATATGGCCGCATACTTGCAGAGCCGATTATCGCAAAGCATGACATTCCACCTTTTGACCGTACGCCTTATGATGGATTTGCGGTACGAGCTGAAGATACCGTCGGAGCATCGGGTGACAACCGGATTCCATTTAAAGTAATTGGAGAAATCGGAGCAGGTCACCTTGCTGAACGAGGACTTGAAAAAGGGGAGGCAATCCGAATTATGACGGGTGCTCAACTTCCTGAAAATGCTGATGCAATCGTCATGTTGGAGCAAACCGTTGAAGAAAAAGATGCTTTCACACTTCGGAAACCTTTTAATTCAGGAGAAAACATTTCCGTAAAAGGTGAAGATGCAGTTGAAGGTGAAGAACTGATTGAAGCTGGCGTGCTCATTCATCCAGGAACGATCGCACTTCTAGCGACATTCGGTTATGCAGAAGTGAAAGTAGCGAAGCGCCCAGTTGCTGGGGTTTTATCCACAGGAACGGAACTACTAAGGGTCGATGAAGAACTAGAGCCTGGAAAGATACGCGATTCCAATGGACCGATGATATTAGCGCAGCTTGACCGCATGCGAATTGACTACAAATCCTACGGCATGCTTGAAGATAATTTGGATGCGTGTACGGATATGGTGAAACGTGCCCTTGCTGAAACAGATTTCTTAATTACAACGGGCGGTGTTTCGGTTGGTGATTACGATTATTTGCCAACAATATACGAGCGAATGGGTGCGAAGGTTTTATTCAACAAAGTGGCAATGCGACCTGGAAGTGTAACGACTGTTGCGGTTCTTGGCGATAAGTTGTTGTTTGGCCTTTCTGGAAACCCTTCTGCCTGCTTTACTGGATTCGAACTGTTTACCCGACCGGCAATTTTACATATGATGAACGCAAAAAATCCATATGTTCCGAATATTAAAGCGAAACTTGGAGACGATTTCACGAAGCCGAATCCGTTTATGAGATTCGTACGAGCGGTATGGGAAATGACTCCGGATGGGCCCGTCGCAACACCTGCCGGATTCAATCATTCAAGCGCAATTGCATCGATTGCACGGGGAAATTGCATTATCGCTTTACCCGGAGGAACAAGAGGATTTACGGCGGGAATGGAAGTCGATATACTCTTGTTAGGTGCCGAACAAGGTCTCCCAAACTGGGGCCTATGAAAACGCTTCATATTGTTGGATTTAAAAATAGCGGGAAAACAACGTTGATTTCCAGATGGGTTCGTTTACTGAAAAAAGAAGGGGATAACGTTGCCGTTTTGAAACACCACGGGCACGGCGGTCCACCCGAACTACCCGATTCGTCAACCGATACGATGCAATTTCTTGGCAGCGGGGCAGACGTTTCCGTTGTTGCTGGTGGGGGAATCGTTCAACTTCATATGAACGAAGAACCGAGCTTTTTGGAAATGAAAACGATCGCGACACAAACAAAACCCGATATTTTATTAATCGAAGGATATAAAGAAGAACGTGGTGAGAAGGTCGTTCTCCTACGTGATGAATCCGACTGGGATGCATTAAAGCATATTCCAGATATACGGCTCGTCGTTCGAAATCGGGACAACGAACAGTTGGATAACTGGCTTTTGGAATGGAGGAAAGGCAGTAATGAAACCATTTGAAATCGTAGAAACACCAATAGAAATGCAAAAATACTCGGACTATGTTTTACATGCTGGCGCTGGCGCAGTAACCATTTTCACCGGAAATGTTCGGGAATGGACACATGGCGTTCGCACACTTTACCTTTCGTATGAGGCATATATTCCGATGGCAGAGAAAAAACTTGCGGAAATAGGCGCTGAAATGGAAGAGAAATGGCCGGGTGTCAAGGTCGCTATCGTTCACCGAATCGGAGAACTGCAAATATCCGATATCGCCGTCCTAATCGCAGTGTCTTCATCCCACCGAAAAGCGGCCTATGAAGCGAATGAATATGCGATTGAACGCATTAAAGAAGTCGTTCCGATTTGGAAAAAAGAAATTTGGGAAGACGGAGAAGAATGGATTGGCGCACAGAAAAAGTATCCAGAGAAAGGAGATCGGTCGAAATGATTCAAGTTCATTATTTTGCACGACTTCGTGAATTAACTGGACAGGCGCAGGAAACCATTGAGCGTGACTCAATGACGGTTCAAGAGTTGCTCGATTGGGCCGAAACAACGTATCCTGGATTTGGCACAGATACGATTCACGTAGCGGTTAATGAGGAATACGCACTGAAAGACGATGTTATTCAATCGGGCGATGTTTGTGCATTTATTCCACCAGTTAGTGGTGGATGAAAACCGTTGGAGTTGTTCTTGCCGGTGGGCTTTCAAGAAGATTTGGGTCGCCGAAAGCGTTTGCTAGGCACGGGGAAAAGTATTTCTACGAGATATCAGTTGATGCGTTAAAAATCCACTCCGACAAAGTCGTTATCGTCTCGCATCCAGACTTGGCCGATCGGTTTCCGGGGGATGAAAATGTGATTTTGGATATATCGGAGTTTCAAGGTCTCGGTCCACTTGCAGGGATCCTGTCCGCGATGGAATCTGTGGAAGCTGATCGCTATATAGTTTTACCTTGCGATATGCCGCATATAACTACGGACGTTGTTTTTGAATTAATCAAAAAACATGAGAATAAAGTCACGGCGGTTTCATCGGGTGGGCGACATCATCCGCTCGTGTCGATTTGGGATTACGGGATGAAAGAGCGATTGTTTCGCACGCTTCGAAGTAGAAAGCTGCGGGTTATGGACGTGTTGGATGAGATGGAAGTGACGTGGATTCCTGGAAATGAACTTACTGAAAATGAGGGTCAAGTGTTCATGAATGTGAATACTCCTGACTTTTTAGAGAGGAATTGAGAAGATGGAAGCGATAAAAGATAAACTGGGCCGCCCGATTCGAGATTTGCGCATATCGGTGACGGACCGTTGCAATTTCAGATGTACGTACTGTATGCCGAAAGAGGTTTTTGGGGACGACTACGTATTCTTACCGAAAAATGAGCTGCTGTCTTTTGAAGAAATCGAGCGCTTCGCGAAACTCTTTGCATCACTAGGAGTGAAGAAATTACGGTTAACAGGCGGCGAACCGCTTATGCGACGAGGGTTGCCGGAGTTGGTTGGCAAACTACTTGCCATCGACGGTATTGAAGATATCGGTTTGACGACAAACGGTGTTCTACTGAAACAACAAGCACAACCCTTATACGACGCAGGTCTTCGCAGGCTAAACATGAGCTTGGATGCAATCAATCCTGAAATTTTCGGAAAAATGAACGGACGTGGAATTAAGCCTGACTTCATTTTAGGGAATATCGAACATGCACAAAAAGTAGGCTTTGAAATAAAAGTAAATATGGTTGTCCAAAAAGGTGTCAACGAAAGTGAAATCCTTCCAATGGCGGCGTATTTCAAAGAGCGTGGAATTACACTTCGCTACATCGAGTTCATGGATGTTGGAAACGACAACGGTTGGAGCTTCAAACAAGTTGTCACGAAAAAAGAAATCTATGAAATGCTGAAAGAAGTATACGAAATGGGGCCGGCGGAAGAAGAGTACTTCGGTGAAGTTGCCAAACGCTATCGCTATTTAGATAACGATGCCCAAGTTGGTTTCATCACATCGGTGTCCGAATCATTCTGTTCATCGTGTACGCGCGCACGACTTTCATCCGATGGAAAATTGTACACATGTCTCTTCGCATCAGAAGGATTCGACCTTCGCGAATTAATCCGAAGTGGCCTTAGCGACGAAGAGTTACTAGAGGAAATCACAAACATCTGGTCACGCAGAGCAGACCGTTATTCCGACGAACGAACCGAGCAAACAGCAAAAAATCGTAAGAAGATCGGTATGAGTTATATAGGTGGCTGAAGTAGGAGCGTTGCTGTACGTCGGCAACGCTTTTTCTGATTTTATGGGGGGAGCGTACATTATCGTGGATTGCGCGGACAAACTATGGGATTGCCCGGAGATTCTGTCGAAAAGCCCGGACAATCCGGGTGAAAGAGCGGACATCGGTTAAAAGGGCTGACATCTTCGCGGATTGCGCGGACATCCCACGGAAAAGCCCGGACAATCCGGGAGAAAGAGCGGACATCGGGTAAAAGTGCTGACATCTTCGTGAATTGCCCGGACATTCAGGCCAAAAGAGCGGACATCAGGTGAAAGCCCTGACATCTTCGCAAATAGCCCTGACATCCCACTGAATTGCCCGGACAATCCGGGTGAAAGAGCGGACATCGGGTGAAAGCTCTGACATCTTTGCGAATAGCCCTGACATCCCAAGGTAATGCCCTGACAATCCGGTCAAAAGAGCGGACATCAGGTGAAAGCCCTGACATCTTCGCAAATAGCCCTGACATCCCACTGAATTGCCCGGACAATCTGGGGTAAAGAGCGGACATCAGGTGAAAGCCCTGACATCTTCTCGAATAGCCCGGACATCCCACGGAAAAGCCCGGACAATCCGGGTGAAAGAGCGGACATCGAGAAAAGGCCCAGACATCTTCTCGAATTGCTCGGACATCCCACGGTAAAGCCCGGACAATCCGGTCAAAAGAGCGGACATCAGGTGAAAGCTCTGACATCTTCGCAAATTGCCCGGACATCCCACAGAATTGCCCAGACAATCCGGGCAAAAGAGCAGACATCAGCCAAAAGCCCAGACATCTTCGCGACTTACCCGGACATTCCACCGAATAGCCCTGACATACTAACCTATTGCCCGAACATCCCACCAATATCCCCACACATCCCTCCTCACAAACCCACAACCTATGCTACACTTATAGAAGTAACCATAAGGGGGCATATTCATTGAAACAAGCGATTTACATCACCAGAAAATTACCAGAAGAAGCTGTTGCGCCACTTCGAGAGAAGTTTGACGTTCGTATGTGGAACTCAGAAAGCGAAACCGTTCCACGCGAAATTTTACTTAAAGAAGTAGCAGATGTTGAAGCACTTTGGGCGGTCATTCCAGACCAAATTAACGAAGAAGTATTCGACGCTGCAAAAAAACTAAAGATCGTTACAAACATGGCAGTAGGATTCAACAACATAGATGTAGAAGCGGCAACGAAAAACGGCGTCGTTGTCACGAACACGCCAGACGTACTTACCGAAACTACGGCGGATCTTGCATTCGGACTTCTACTCGCAACGGCGCGCCGGTTCACTGAAGCCGAAACAGAACTTCGAAAAGGCAACTGGACGTCTTGGTCGCCGATGGAATATACCGGAATGGACGTTGGCGGCGCAACACTTGGTGTCATCGGAATGGGCCGAATCGGTGAAGCCGTCGCACGTCGAGGAAAAGGCTTCAATATGCGCGTCATGTATCACAACCGCAGTCGAAAACCAGAAGCTGAAGCTGAACACGGTTTCGAATACGCAGAACTCGACTCCTTGCTAAAAGAATCTGATTTCGTCGTCATCCTAGCGCCGTTCACACCGGAAACTATCGGACTCATCGGTGAACGAGAACTAGGTCTTATGAAAAATACAGGCGTTCTCATTAACGTTGCACGCGGCGGAATCGTCGATGAAATAGCACTTTACGACGCGCTAAAAAAAGGCACAATTTGGGCTGCTGGACTTGACGTATTTGAAATCGAACCGGTTCCACTTGATCATCCACTTCTTACATTGCCAAACGTCACAGTTCTCCCGCACATCGGAAGCGCATCGATTCGCACCCGACATGCGATGATGAATTTAAATGCAGCAGCAATTAATGATACATTAGAGGGTAAAGAACCCCAAAATCGGGTAAATAAAATCTAAAAGGAGGCGTTATCATGAGAGGTTCAGTAATCCCACATTTAGCGTTTTACGGAGAAGGTAAAGAAGCGGCCGAATTTTACTCAGACTTGCTCGGTCTGGAAGCGGTCTATGTACAGAAATACAGCGATACGGAAGTTCCAGCACCACCTGAAGCCGCAGATTATCTCATTCACTGTCATCTTCAAAAAGGTGATTTCCAGCTCATGCTCGCAGATTCACTAGAAGAAAAGCCCGCTACAATGAAACATGAAGTGACGATGATGATCCAGTGTGAAAGCGACGAGGAAATCGAGCGCTTTTATGACGGCTTCCGCGCGGACGGCGAAGTCATTATGGAACTCCAAGATATGTTCTGGGGCGCAAGGTATGCCAAAGTAAAAGACAAATACGGTTTCATTTGGAACTTGAATTTTGATAAATTGGTATAATAAACTGTTCGTGAAGAATAAAACGGGGATTTCCTATGCACCCATATAGGAAATCCCCATTCTAAAAAACTACTTGAACTATCTACAAAACTCTGTTATCTTACTAGTTAATTAACTTCATTTAAGAACAGGAGGAAAAAGCTATACGCAAAATTAATCGAACCGAATCAGAACTAATTCACGCATTACCGAGACTCCTCGCGCGCTTACCCCAAGAGGATTCAAGACATGAGGAATTAGAAGGGCAACTGTACCGTATCAAAGCAGGATTCACCGGAGAACGTATTGTTGACCGGCATCTTGAAGCACTGGAACTCCCCGAATCCTCAATCATTCTCACCGACATTCACCTTTTTCTAACCTCAGAACTTTCATTCCAAATCGACACATTACTCCTTTCCAAAACATCAATCCTCATCCTAGAAGTAAAGAATATGGCCGGCAGTCTGCGGTTCCTATCAGATCCTCACCAACTCGAACAAACCCATTCATCCGGAAAAGTAACCCTAATTGACTGTCCAATTGTCCAACTGGAAAACACGAAGTATTATTTACAAACGTGGCTCAAAAAACAAGGGATAGATGTTGCGGTAGATGGACAAATTGTCCTTGCGAATAAAAGAAGTAAAGTCGTCCTCGCACCGCCAAAAGCCCCCATCGTTTATTTGAATCGCCTCCGGATGTATTTAGAAAAACTAGAAAAGGAACCTACTCTACACAACGCATCAAAAATTCAGGAAATCAGTAGGGTGATCCTGAAAAACCAAAAACCTTATAATCCATATCCTCTTTGTGAGTATTTCCGCATCGATCCAAACAGCTTAAAAAGAGGCCAACTGTGTTCGATATGCAGCGCCACAATGAGTTTCGTGAATCACAAACAGCGTAAATGCAACGTCTGTCACCAACTTGAAGCAAATAATTACGGGCAAGCGATTACAGACTGGTTCCTTCTTATAAATAACACAATTTCAAATCAAGAGTGCAAACACTTCTTACAACTGAAAAATCGTGACGCCACCCTCTATGCTTTAAAATCTCTTTCTTTGAATAAAATCGGAAACTCCGTAGCAACGAGATACCAATGGCCACGGGGCCGTGCTCTTTTGAATAAAGATTGAATAGAGTGAAGGAGTTGAAAAAGTATGCCCAGGCATACTTTTTTGTTTGAGAAGAATGGGGTTGTCCGTTGAAATGTGGATAATGTCCGGGGAATGTATGAAGATATCCGATCAAATTTGAATAATGTCCGCGCAATCGCATGATGTCCGTTGAAAAGTGGATAATGTGTGGGCAAAGTATGAGGATGTCCGCTCAAATCGGGTTAATGTCCGCGCAATCGCATATTGTCCGGTGAAGTGTGGATAATGTCCGGGCAAAGTATAAGGATGTCCGCTCAAATCCGTATATTGTCCGCGCAATAACATGTTGTCCGTTGAAGTGTGGATAATGTCCGGGGAATATATGAAGTTGTCCGCCCAAATCCGAATAGTGTCCGCGCAATAGCATGTTGTCCGTTGAAAAGTGGATAATGTGTGGGCAAAGTATAAAGATGTCCGCTCAAATCCGAATAATGTCCGCGCAATCGCATATTGTCCGGTGAAAAGTGGATAATGTGTGGGGAAAGTATGAGGATGTCCGCTCAAATCTGTATAATGTCCGCGCAATCGCATATTGTCCGTTGAAAAGGGGATAATGTGTGGGCAAAGTATGAGGATGTTCGCTCAAATCCGTATAATGTCCGCGCAATCGCATGTTGTCCGTTGAAAAGTGGATAATGTCCGGGGAAAGTATAAAGATGTTCGCTCAAATCCATTTAATGTCCGCGCAATAGCATGTTGTCCGTTGAAAAGTGGATAATGTGTGGGCAAAGTATGAAGATGTCCGCCCAATATTTCAAAAAGTAAGAGTAAACTCACTATAAGTCACGGCAAAATGAAAGCACCTAGGGGATGCCTAGATGCTTTGTTCATTACATTTCCAAATGCATTTTCAACTCATTCTGAACGTTTTCTAATTCCGTCTCGTTCATGATGTAGTACCAAATACCGGATTTCATTTCACCAATGCCCTCATTGATGTAGATCTGTTCAACATTTTTCGCAGCGTCTTTATAATTCTTCTGTACTTCGACCATTTCTTCGAATGTCATGTTAGTCTTGATGTTATTTCCAAGAGCACTAAAGATACTCTTATAATTTAGCAAGCTATTAAGTGAGGCACCTTGACTCAATACAGCTTGAATAACTTGTTTTTGCCGGTCTTGCCTCCCAAAGTCACCTCGTGGATCTTCGTACCGCATACGCACAAATGATAGTGCCTCTTCTCCGTTTAGGGACACATCTCCCTTAGGGAAAACGGTACTTCCTACCGTGAAATCGAGTGTGTTGTTTATTTTAATGCCACCAAATGCATCAACAATATCTTTGAAACTATCCATATTAACCTGAACGATGTAATCAATTGGGATGTCCAACAGGTTCTCGACAGTCGCCATAGACATCTCGATACCACCGAATGCATACGCGTGGTTTATTTTATCTTTAAAGTTTTTACCAGCAATTTCTGTATACGTATCACGTGGGATACTTACCATTTTTGTAGATTTTAACTCTGGATTTACAGTCATAACGATAATTGTATCCGAGCGACCTTTATCGTCTTCGCGTTCATCTACACCAAGAACTAGTAGCGAAAATGGTTCCTGTTTACCGAAGGCAACCGCTTCTTCGCGTTTCTCAGACACGGTCCGATCTATTGGCTCATGCATTTCTTTTGCAGTTTCCGTCAAATTCGAGTAAATCATTACTCCGTAAATTACTAGAACACTAACAATAATTCCGAATCCACTTACTATCCAAGGCCACTTTTTCCTTTTCTTTCTTTCAATCTCGCTCATTCATCTTCCTCCATCTATTGGGCTATAAAATTCGAAGTGTATGCATTCGCCCAAATATCTGCATCTTTGTCATAGAGTAATTCCACTAATTCATACGAATAGTTCTTCAAAGTAGAGAAATTCATGTATCGGATCAATCTAAGTGGGGTGTGTAGTAGCAAGGCGACAAAATACACTGGAGCTATTAGTTAGTCTAAAAAAACCAGGGGTACACTTACTCTTCTGATTTACTTTCATTTCAATTAGACGCTTTACATACTGTTTAGGTTCTACTACATGCACCGATTTCCTGCTAGAATACCTTAAATCTTATTAAAAGGAGCATTATATACTAATAGCTTGATGATTTGAGAAGAACTTTATTCATACTATTGAAATCAAATTTATCTTTTCGCTTCAGATAGCTCCTATATAGTGATGTACTACTAGAGCCTGAATTATTCATTAAAATGTGCCGGTGTTCAGTGCAATTGTGATGATAATCAGAGTTTCCCTGATTTATGAGGTGAATAGGATACATTAGTAACTAGTTTAGTTTAGTTCAGTGGTATAAAAGTGGAGAGAAAAGCTGGAATAACACTAAGTTATTATATTCCTAAGAGTGAATATAAAATATTAAAAAAGAGGTTCTATATTTAGTCTTTTAGTTGTCCATATGCTAGTCTCATTGCAAATAGAGGAAGTTATTAAACAGTTGAACAATTATCAGAAACTTGCCCTGTAATCGATATACGATCGTGGAATGGAAATTCAAAAGCACCAGTTGGAATTATTTATAAATGGAAATTAAAGAGTCCAATTCATTGTGATTGGACTCTTTTTTGTCTTTAATTTAGTTTTACTACAAGTGAAGCGAAAGTGGTACAGCTTTTAACTGGAACACTTCTAAACTAGTATTTAGTTTGCAGTCTCGCCAACTGGTGTCTTTTCTTCAACCGTATGTTCATTTTGATAAGCAAGGATAATCGAACAGAAACTTTTTGCAGAGATTGCCATCGCACGTTCATCGAAATTGAATTTTTCATGATGGTGTGGAAAGACATCTTCGTCGTTTGGCATCTGCGCGCCTGTAAAGAAGAAAGATCCTGGAACTTTTTGCGTATAGTATGAAAAGTCTTCTGCTGGCATTACAGGAGGTGTTTCGATAACATTTTCGACACCTGGAATACCTTGCACGGACGTTCTCACAAAATCGGTTTCTTTCGGGTGATTATACAATGAATCGTAGCCTCGTTCATAGGTTACTACCGCACGCGCATCGTTCGCCTCAGCTATCGAAGTTGCGATGCGAGTGATTGAGCGTTCTGCGAGATCACGTACTTCCGGGTTGTACGTGCGAACCGTTCCAGCCATTTCTGCCTTCTCAGGAATAACATTAAATGCATTTCCTGAATGAAAAGCTCCAATGGAAACAACGAGCTGATCTAAAGGGTCGACTCGGCGGCTTGCTATCGTCTGTAAGTTCAAAGCGATTTGAGAAGCGATGATAATCGGGTCAATGGTTTCGTGCGGCATGGCACCGTGACCACCTTTACCGATTACTTCAATCTCGAATTTGTCCGCTGATGCTTGAATATAACCTTCGCGGTAATACACGTTTCCTAGAGGCATAGTACTTTGTAAGTGACATCCAAATATTGCATCGACACCGTCTAAGCAACCGTCTTCAATCATTGGTTTTGCTCCACCAGGTGCTAATTCTTCTGCGAATTGGTGAATAAATACTATAGTACCAGGCAATCTCTCTCGATGTTTTGCTAGTACTTTGGCGGTTGTAAGTAAAGCCGCAGTATGCCCATCGTGTCCGCATGCATGCATCTTGCCTGGGATGGTCGATTTATATTCCACATCTTTCTCATCATGAATAGGTAGTGCATCAAAATCTGCTCGTAAGGCGATGGTTTTTCCAGGTAGACCGCCTTTTAACGTACCAACGACGCCTCTGCCACCGACATTACGTCGTACGTCAATGCCTAGGTTCTCTAAATACTCAGCGATTACTTTCGGTGTCCGTACCTCTTCAAAAGAAATTTCCGGGTGTCGGTGAAAGTCTCTCCGAAGTTCAATCATCTCTGGTTCAAATTCATCGATTGATGCAAAAAGTTGATCTAATAGTTCATTCATCATCAAAACCCCTTTTATATAAAAATAAGTACACACATCTTACTCTACCTCCTTTTGAATGACTATTCAAACTATTGGCTAGTAGAATTAGTAGTACTTTTGTGCAAAGAGAAAAACGTAAGAAGTTGTCCATTGAATAAGGCGGGATTTAATTTTATAGTTTACGGAGTTCATTCCAGCCACGCTTGATCAATTAATTGCTAAGGCACAGCTGCTCGATTTTCTGATATGCTCTACGTAATCATACTATTTGGAGGAGTTTAACATGAGGGAATTAGAATTCAAGAGATTCTTGGCAGAAAGTGAAGGAATTGTCAGTAAGGATAAAGCTGTGGTTTCCCGAGTTTCAAAAGCCTTGAAAGTAGAAAGAGATTTACGTGTGAATTTAGATAGCGTTGTGATAGATGATGAAAAAATGTACAATTTACTCTTGCAAATACGCACTCAAATGAATGAAACGAATGGAGTTTATCAAAACGCAGTTAGAAAGTATTATTTATTCGTAAATGGAAAAGAGTTTCCTAGAATGAAGACTTATGAAAAAAGTCGAGTGTAGTTGGGTGGAAGGCTAAGAGTCGACAAAACAAAAAGAGGGCGTCCTTTCCAAAGAAAGGACGCCCTAATAATAATTTTAACAGTAGCAAACCTATGTGGTGATTATGTTACCTACCCGAAAGCATTAACCCAAGTTGACTGATCACTGCACTTCCTATAAACGTTCCTGTGAAGACAAATACAGCAACGATCGCAATCTTCCAAGACGTTTTTCTTAAATCTGTCAGTCGATCAGCCACCGAAATCCCTGCATATGTAAGGATTGGAGTTGTGATTGAAAGGAAATCAACCGCACGTATTGCCGCAATAAATGTATCAGACATGAGACATAAAATTAATGACGTAATGGAAACCCATCCGAGCACAGGGAAATCTCGTATGACTTTCAACGGAATTTTCTTTGTTAAGTCAGAGACAGCAATTCCAATCATGGAGAACATCCATAAAATCGCTAACCCTAAATAGGTCATTGACGTAACGGGAGTTGAGTCCGGATTCTTTATGAGCTTAATTTGTTGTGTAAATAAAATCAGCCCAATACTTAATAATAAAATGAGGCCATATTTTACGTATTTATTCTTAGTAAATGCCATTATTTATTCCCCCTTGCAAAACGACCGTACATAAATCTCTGTAGAGGTACGGCTAAGAGTACCATCGTAAAGGTGCCTAAGAAACTCGTTAACATCTGACTTGTGGCAGCATAAGCCAGTATCGTTTGTTCCATCTCAGGAACTCGTGCAACCAATGTCGAAGAGGAAGCAACCATCATACTCGACGACCCAACTCCAGATGCCATCGCAAGTGCTTCAACGCGGAAGCCGAGGTCCAGTAAAATGGGTGAAAGGATACTAAAGAAAATGGATCCGAATAACGTTCCGAAAATATAAAGTGACAGCACGCCGCGTCCTTCAGGAGATTCTAACGTGTATTTCTCACTAATATAAGCAAGTTCACCTTCGCGCCCTATTCCTAGAGTTGCACCGATGGCTTCTCTTTTTAATCCAAGAAGTAAAGCAATCGGCAATCCGATTAAGACCGTTCCTAAGTTACCGAGCTCTTGGAATAAAAACACCCAACCGATACCTAAGATTTCTTTAATCTTCGGCGCAACGTCTGCACCGTAACGAGCCATCAATGGAAGCATAATGATAATTAGGTATTTACTTGCAAAATCAACGTTTCCTTTACTATAAATTTTCTTCATAATGCCTTTACGGAATGTTTTCATACCTAAAATCATTGTAATGACGATAGCGAAAACGAGTGGAAGTAAACCGATGGTAAACTTACCGAGTTGAACGGCTTGAAAACCGATAAACTCGGCAATTGTAACAATCACCAGCGAAAAGATGATTAAATAAAGTAATTTTCCCTTCATGAGAGTGGCCTCATTTCATATTCAAATTTGATTGGTAAAACTGTTTTTAGTGGTTTACTCGACAATGGAGTGAATTAAATCCATGTATTCGGCGTACGTTTTTTTATACAACTTCGTTTTATCGATGTTGCCGTTCATTTTCTCCAACACTTGTGAGAGGAATCTTGGAAAGATTTCAAAGACGAATTCAGGATCGATGTCGATAAAATCGTCACCATGAATGGTACCTGCAAATCCGCTATAACTAACATTAATAACAGGCATCATGATGGACAGGTCCCCAGCATCGCCGCCAGCACTGATGACATTGTCTTCAATGATTTCTTCGATTTCATCGTTCTCAAGGTAAGCTGCTTTAACGAATTCATTCAAGTAACGGTTTTGTACAAATGGAAGGTAACCCATTTGAGTCTCGATTTCGACTTCCCCTTGAAGTGCCATAGCACTCCCTTTAGCCGCATCGTCTAGTTTAACGGCTACTTCCTTAATGTACTCGACGGATTGTCCTCTGAGGTCCGTTCCGACCGTTATGTGGTTGGGGATGACGTTAGTAGACATATCCGAGTCCATAACGATTGGGTTAATCCGTACCATTTCACTGTCTTTGAATTGTTGGCGACCTAATCCTAACGCAACGTTAAATAAGGTAGACATATTATAAGCATTTTTGGATGAAAATGGATCAAAACCGGCATGAGTTGCTTTGCCAATGAATTTGTATTTCTTATAGAGGAATCCTGCCAAAGAGTAATTGATTTCGACCGCTCGATTTGTCACGTCTCCACCAATGGAGTGTGTACAAATGGCAAAGTCGATATCGTCAAATATACCTAACTTCATAGCTTCTGGCTTCCCACCGTAATGTGTGATTTCGTTCGTACGCATTAAGCTTTCACGGTAATTGAGGTCGAGGTATTCTTCTGCAGGAACAAAAATGAAGGTGATTTTGTAAGCAAAGGATTCGTAGGCTTTCGATTCATACAAATACTTATACAAGGCAAGTCCAATCGCTACTTGTGAATAATGTCCACAGTTATGCGCAGCACCCGTTTCTTTGTCCGCATGCATATGCGTTGGGGCGTAAACCGCATCAAGTTCAGAGATGAAGGCCATATTTAAGCCCTTGTCTTCGCCAAGACTCGTTTTCAATCCTGTTGTACTGAATTCTTCAATTTCAATATCTGGATTAACTTCTTTTAAGAAGTCAAGAACAGTTTGCTTCGTCTTAAATTCTTTATAGCCTAATTCTGGATTTGCATAGATCGTGTCAGCCACTTGTTTTATCGTGCTATATTGCTCTTTGAAAATCATTTTAAAAACGCCTCCATTTATTTCTTTTTCGTGCACTAACCTAGTTTATCCTATGGTTCGACATTTTTAAAGGCAATAGTTTTCGAATAGTAGTAATTGGGATTATTCTTACTATAGAAGTACCGAAATATTGCAGGAGTTACAGTTTTTTTGATGAAAAAGGATATCCTTATCTAAGGGTGGAATCCGTGAAAGCCCAGACATCTTCATCAAAAGAGCGGCCAATCGGCCAGATAGCCCGGACATTCCAGAGAAAAGAGCTGACATCCTAGAAAAGCCCGGACATCTTCATAAAAAGAGCGGACATTCCACCAGATAGCCCGGACATTCCAGAGAAAAGAGCTGACATCCTAGAAAAGCCCGGACATCTTCATCAAAAGCGCGGACATTCCACCAGTTAGCCCGGACATTCCAGAGAAAAGAGCTGACATCCGTTGAAAGCGCGGACATCTTCATCAAAAGCGCGGACATTCCACTAGATAGCCCGGACATTCCAGAGAAAAGAGCTGACATTCGTTAAAAGCCCGGACAACTTCATCAAAAGAGCGGACATTCCGCCAGATAGCCCGGACAATCCCAAGAAAAGAGCTGACATCCTAAACAAACACTCGAATTTTAATTTTACAACCTTCTATATTCACTGAGTCTTTCTCTATAGAAGGAATTTATTCAAATCAATACGAAAGAGGAAATTACCTCCTTATTGTCGAACAAGTACCCTAACCTATTTAATGAAGGGAACTGATCCAGATGGCCGAAAACTATTCAATTTTACAAGGAGCGGAAGAATTTTATTACGAAGGAAATGAAACCGGGGTTTTGGTGATTCATGGATTTACGGGGACAACGCAAAGTATGGCTTATCTAGGAAAGCGGTTCGCAGAAGCGGGCTACACTGTTTATGGACCAAGACTAACTGGACATGGAACGGCTCCCGAAGACATGGAAACCTCCACTTATGAGAATTGGATTCAAGACGTGGAAGTGGGACTTGCCCAACTGAAAGAAGTATGCTCAAAAGTCTTTGTTGCGGGGTTATCCATGGGTGGAACACTCACACTATATTTAGCCGAAAAGCACCCAGAAATTGCAGGAATTATGCCAATCAATGCTGCGGTACATATGCCGGAATTTGAAGGATATTATCTAAGTTTAAAAGACAGCGAGCGCTTCATTGACGGAATTGGTTCAGATATAAAGGCAGATGGAATTCAAGAATTAGCCTACGCACAAACGCCTGTCCGTGCAATGGGTGAACTTGCTCAGTTGCTAAAAATAGTGAACAGCGATTTAGGTAAAGTAACTGCACCTGCATTAATTTTATCGTCCACAGTGGACAATGTGGTACCTGTTGAAAACTCACAAATTATCTATGATCAAATCAAATCCAATGCAAAAGAACTCATAAAATTAGAACAGAGTTACCATGTCGCTACACTCGATAACGACAAGGAATTGATTGCAGATAGCTGTCTTGCGTTTATTGAAAAGTACGATGCGTGAAGTAAGAACTGTGTTGTGAATAATTTAAAAATTAAGAGAATCCTCCAGGCGTGGGACTGGAAGATTCTCTTTTGCACTTAAGTTAAGACTCTAAAATCCCCTTCAGTGTCGCAAGCATTTCGAAGGCTTTCAAGCGAATCTGACCTTCCTTCTTGAATTGCATCCTTTATATTTTTTAAGACCTCCAGAATTTCATCATCCAAGGGTTTTGTATGTGCTTCAAACTGGTTCACGATTCTTTTATTCCTGGGTGCTTTCATCGTAAATAATCAACCCAATTAGGAATTGTGTGAGAAACCTTGTGAAACTATAGATGTGACTGCGCAAAATAGAATAATATGTGGCAATGAAAGCCTAAGTTACTCTACTTTACAAGGTTAAAAAGTTTATATAGTAAAGTGGATCGATTGGAACTCTTTATGTCCACTTTAATTAAGCAAATTTATGCAACTAGTTTGGGCTGTAAAAGGGTTTACGAAGGGGTAGGAAGTGATTGTTATTGGTGGATAAATAACCTATTAGTGTAAATCTTTCGAATAAAGTTAATAAATAGACATATTACTAATTTTTAGGATATAATAGATTAACTAGGTGAAATTACTTAGTTTATAAATAAGTGTGTAATTAATTTGTGTGAAAGGATGTGGATATGGTTGGGTAATTATGCTCATCATAGTTTAGCATTTCTTTTCAATGGATTGTCCCCAATACATATCAGGTTGAAACAGTAAATCTACTTAGAAGATGAGTTGAATTGGATAATCTAGTGGAGGATGGATTTGTCTAGTTCAATCACTTGGCTTCACTAAAAGGAGGTGAGTGAGTTGTGATAGTTAACCGAAGTAACAAGAAATCCCCGAGTCAGTCTGGCTAGACTTGTTAGACTCGGGGAAGTTAAGTTGGAGTATACCAACCTATTGTTAGTATACTCCTTTTTTCATGAAAACGATATAACGAAAAAAGGGGGATGTGAATATGGGCTTCTCGAAAAACTTTATACTTGCGTATGATGCTGTTATGTTATTGCCTAGGTATGATGAAAACGGATCATTGTATACGTTAATGGTAAAGTCAAATAAACAATTGCAAGTCGAATATGGTCCGACTCAACTGATTGACTTAAATTTACGTTTTCATGGCTCTAGTCTCAGAGGAGCGAGTGACGGGTCGCGGATGGTTTTAGGAAGAGGTAACATGTATCCTGTTATAATCAATAAAGAGCTAAGTGTATGTTGGTTTCCTAGTAAGTCACCTCATAAAGAAGGTTGTTGCTGGTTTGCTTTACATCAGGTTAAAGAGTACATCGGAATTAGTAGAAAACGAACGAGAGTAGTCTTTCACAATCAAAGTACATTTATTGTAGATATGAGTAGAGCTTCGTTTGAAAATAAAGTAAAGAGAGCATATAAATTACTAGGCAAGTTGGTTTACAGAATGAATGGGCGATTAGAGGGGATTTTTGAATCAGAAGAATTATATAACCTCAATTACATTCAGCGAAAGCATAAATTTGGCAAGGATCTCGATGAACAAGAGTAATCATTAACATTCCGCCGATAATATAAAAGAGGCAATCCATGCATCACATGGATTGCCTCTTTTATAACTTCAAAATATGGATGTTGCGGCACTACTGGGCAATCCCCAGTCGGATGGGCAACGTATTTTTTTCCACCTTCTGCCGAAAGTGCCCCCAGTGCGGGACAGAGAAGTGCCGCGCCTCTGTGACTAGTAGTATATGCATTTAGATTAGAAAGTATACATGTTAAGAAAACCCATTGGAAATTCCAATGGGTTTTAAAATAATAGTTCAATCGATTGCTAACACTCCAGCAGCTTTCGCGCGGATCTTAGCAGCATCACCTGGTAAATATGCAAGCGGCACTTCTTCAAAATCAACAATAACAAGTTGCTCAGGATCAGCACCCGCAGCAATGGCTTCTTGGCGAGCCATTTCTTTCGCTGCTTCTATAGTCTGTTCTCTTCCGAGTTCGTCCATCGCGAAAATACGTTCAATTTGTCCACTTACTTGTGAAATAGCTGAACCAATCGCATTCGCAACACCTGAGTTATTTGGCTTTATCACTTCAGATGCGCCTTCAAATTGAGTAGGGAATAGAATGCTTCCACCACCAACTAAAATAACAGGTACCGGTTCTGCACTTGTTTTCATACGGTCGATTGTTTCTTCCACCATTGAAATCATTTTCGCATAAATCGTTTCAAGTAACGCTTTATCCAAATGCGCAACCAACTCAGGATTTCCGAGTTCAGCTTTACCAAGCGCAACAACAATATCTGTCGTTGTCAGTTTCGAACCACCGAAGATCAGGCTTTCTGTTTGTAGCTTATGCCCAACACTTTCAGGACCAATTTGGAAGCTATTGTCTTCATTAATTTGAATAATTGTTCCACCACCAAGACCAATTGCCGTAATATCTGGCATGCGGAAGTTTGTGCGCACGCCACCGATTTCGACTGCAAGTGAAGATTGTCTTGGGAATGAACCAATTAGCACACCGACATCCGTCGTCGTTCCGCCAACGTCAACGACAATGGCATCGGATAGATCTGTTAAATACGAAGCGCCGCGCAGACTGTTCGTCGGTCCACAAGCAATCGTTAAAATTGGGTATTTCACTGTGTATTCCACCGACATTAATGTCCCGTCGTTTTGACCGAAGAATACTTTCGCGTGAATGCCTTCTTTTTTCAACGCTTGTACAAAACCGTCCGCTGTCGTACGAGCAACGTTCACGATCGCAGCGTTTAGAATTGTTGCGTTTTCTCTTTCCAGTAAGCCGACACTTCCGATTTCATTGGACATGGAAAGGGCAACGTCGTCTCCTAATACTTCACGTAAAATCTCCGCAACGCGCGTTTCATGTGTATCCGAAACAGGGGAGAAGACCGATATAATCGCAACCGAATCGACTTTTCCTTTGATTTCATTCGCGATTTCGTAAATATGTTGTTCATCTAACTCAACGATTTCACGACCGTCGAATTCATGACCACCACGGACAATATACGTATGTTTGTTAAGGATATCTTTTAATTCATCTGGAACACCGAGTAGCGGTTTAATCGCCATTGTTGCAGGCGCACCAACACGGATAATTGCCACGTTGTTCAATCGTTTACGTTCAACGATAGCGTTCGTACAATGTGTTGTTCCAAGCATTGCGAAATTGATTTGATCAACAGGAACTGCAGCTTTTTCAACAACTTCTTGCATCGCTGCGTAGATTCCGCTACTTACATCTTCAGTCGTCGGTGTTTTCACTTCAGAAATTACATTGTACTGGTCGTCTAAAATAACTGCATCAGTATGAGTTCCACCAACGTCAATTCCGATTCGGTAATTCATCATCTTAGTTGTCCTCCTTGTTGACGAGTTCTTCAAGTGGCGTGAAATCTACGCCGTAGCCGAAGTATTTCGGTCCAGCAACATCGATTCCTGCTTGTGTACGCCATTTCGGGTTGGCGGGCATTCCGATAACGACACATCGTGCGCCGTAACGTAAACCTTCCGTCGTAATTGGCATTCCTGTATCCGAATCTAAAACCGTGATTAAGTCAGGAGTCACACAAAGCACACGGTCTTCTGTTTCCGCAAGCAAATGCTCATTTTGAAAATGAAGCGAGCATACTTCGTTTTTGAATTCATCCAACCCTTCAAGAGTTGCTTTCCCTTTCGCAAATCCAGCTTCCGTCTTGCGGTTAATGTCCGTCACTTTTCCTTTAAATAGTCGATGCCCGTTCGTAATTCGAAGTACTTCTTGAATCGGGTCTTCATTGTTTCCTTGTGCTGCCCGAATCGCTTTCCCGATTTCTTCTTCAAGCGTTAACGTAGCGTGGATAGACGATTCTTTTAGCGTTTTTCCGTCCATTGAGTAAATCGCAAGCATAACCGAACCGCCCATTTCAATCGTCGCCGTTCTTGCAATGCGCTCTGCCCATTCACTTGTAACTGTATTTAGAACCAAACTATTTCCTTTTTCATCGGATAAAACCATTGGCGTTGCCGGAACGCCATCTAAATGGAATGTGACCATTTGTAGTTCTGGGAATGCACGACCCATTCCGTCTGCATCGACGACAGGTAAGCCAAGTCTTGCAGCGAGTGCAAGTGGAAGGAGGGAGTTGACGCCACCCGCTTCGATCGGCATTGTCGCGTAAATTTTCTTCCCAAGATAGTCTTGAATCGCTTCGAAAGCTTCAATTGCTTCTTCGCCACTCGGTATTTTTTCGACCATTACCGTTGGAGCACCCATCATCGCAGAAGGAACGATTAACGCGTCATCTGGCACTTCATCGACACTTAATAACTTGATCGGACCGTACTCTTCCACAGCTTGAAGGGCCATCAATTTCCCGATATATGGATCCCCTCCGCCACCAGTACCAAGAACAGCGGCACCAATTGCGATATTCTCAATTTCTTCTTTACCAATTAACCTCATTAGAAGTTCCTCCCTTTATTAGCCACAAGTAGTTGTTCGTTCGACTTTTGCATGAGTTTACTTGCGATGAGTTGTAAGACGAAAGCGACTAAAAATGCATCAAATCCAGAAGCACCTGTTAAAGAAAACAATCCGAACCCAGTCGGTGCAGGCGTCGTCATAAACGCGACAAGCGTTGCGATGATCCAAATAGACACGCTGACAAAATGGATGTTTTTCATATGTTTAAGATTTTCAAATGCATATTTTTTTCGATTTAATAAGAAATCCGCTACGTAAATCCCGCCAATCGGTGGAATTAACGCACTAAGGAATACTAGGAATGGGATGAAGTTTTCGTAAATGCCACCAACAGCCATCAGCGTACCGATAGTACCCGCACCAATTGTTAAAATGTATTTGGGCGTTTTCCTAAAAATAACGGAAAATCCTAGTGCGGAAGAGTATAGGTTGTTATCGTTCGTTGTCCATTGTGCAAGAATTAGAACAAGCATTGCACCTGTACCCCAACCGAGGCCAAGCATAATTTCTACGATATCTACTTGAGAAGTCGCTTTAGCTAAGACTGCCGCAATAATTAAGACGATGCTGTAGCCGACAAAGAATCCGACGAATGAAGCTATCACAGCATCTTTGGGTGTTTTAGCATAACGTGAAATATCCGGTCCAATAATTGCGCCGATTGCTAAAGAACCAATAACCAACGAAATCGATAAACCAATTGTTAGTGGGTCGCCCAATAAAGGTCGAGCAACAACTTCGCTTAATGTAAGTCCATTCATCACTTTGATCAAAGAAGCAACTAGCAATGTACCAAGAAGGGGAACGGCAACTAGGCTTAATTTTTCTATCGCTTTAAAGCCGATAAATGCAGTAGTTGTCATTAAGATACCACCAATAACAACAAGAACTTTGGGGTGAATCGAAAGGTTAAATACATCGACGAGTACATTGTGTAAACTCGTTCCGAATAAATCTAACTGGACACCAAACCATCCGAAAAGAGCGATAGCTACGACGACTGATACAGCATACGAGCCGTATCTTCCTAAAGCAAACATTGATACAAGTGCTGTAGACAACCCTGTTTTTGCACCGACTACACAACAAAGTGCACTTACAATGGCTAATATAAAACTTCCGATAAAGGATGCGATGATTGCTTCAGGCATTGAAAGGCCGCCACCGAGTGCACCTCCAAGTGCTGTTGCCGAAAGAGCAACAATTCCTCCGATCCATACGATCGACAGCTTCCCCCAACCTTTACGTTTCTCTTGAGGTACTGGTTCAAGTTCAAAGTCTTGTACTAATTCATGTTCCGTTGCTTTTGCCATAAGGCGATCCTCTTCTCTTTAAAATTATTTATAATTCGCATTTAAATTACGGAAAATAGATTCAATCATTTGCTCTGCAAGTTCAACTTGTTCAGAAAAGTCATCATCGTCGTATAAGTTAATGCCCCAAAATACACCGTTTCCAACTAAAATGAACTGTTTAATTGTTCTGTCAACTATAGGCGCAGGAATCGTAGGAAAACTCGATCTCAGTTCATTGCCTAAAGAATCGGTCATCCACTCTGCATAATAGTTCATATGTTTTTGTAAATCTTTCTTGATTTCTGGAATCGGGGAAGTAACAAGTGATATATAAGCAGTCGTTGCTTGTAAATCACCCTTATGGTGCTTAACAATTCCTCGTAGCATAGCGGAAAATATTAGATCTACTGGCTCGTCCTTATTTTCAGTGAGGACTCTTTGCATTTCATTAAAGTGTGCCATTAATAATTGTTTAAACGCTGCTATGAATAATGCTTCTTTATTTTCGTAAAAAAAATAAATGGAAGCTGGTTTTATGCCGACTTCTGAGGCAATCTTTCTCATCGTAGCTCCTTGATACCCATGCAAGGAGTAGTGGAGGAGTGCTGCATCAATCAACTCTTGTCGCTTCAAATTCTCACCACCTAACAGTTGTTAGGCTAATTATAGGGACTCGGGTTTAAGAAATCAATAACTTTCTGAAAAATTTTAATATAGTAAAGTGTTTCGTTTACTTATGAAGGCGTTACCATTGTGGAGGTAACAGTTTTTTGAATAAAAAAAGAAACTTTCAAAATAAAAAAAGTTTCAAGGGCATTCACTTAAAGTGTATTGATGCTGCTTATAATTTAGGGAGTCGTTGTCAAGGCTAGGGGATATAAAAAGTTAGAGGGTCTTTGTATGAACAAAAGCGGTTCGATTAGTATTTTACATGTGATATTCCTATCGATGACAATGATTGGCTTGAAAAATCATGTGACCATCATCCCATCGCTGTTAAGTGGGGCAGGTAGAGATGCATGGATATCTATTTTGGTGTCCACTTTTGCCATGGTACCTTGGGTTTTCTTATTACTTTACATCCACAAAAAATCAAATCAGCACTCCATTATAGATTGGTTGAAAATGAAAGTTGGGAAAGTAGTTGCGAATATTTTCCTTTACGTAACTGTCATCTTTTTCCTAATATTAGCTGCATTTACAATGGCAGAGGTATTACAGTGGATTATATCAACCTTTTTACCAACAACGCCTATGTTGCCATTGTTAATTGTTTTTACTGTTCTTTGCATCCATCTCGTCTCAACAAATATACAAACGATTGCGATGGTTAATGTATTCGTTCTCTTTTGGGTGGTCGTTTTCGGATTTTTTATTGCGTTTACAAATTTGCAAGTGAAAAATTACGAGTTACTCCAACCTTTTTTTGAACATGGCGTACAACCTGTTCTTAAAACCGCAGTGTTTCCAGCATCCGGATTTGTAGAACTACTGCTGTTTCTATTCATTCAGCATAAAGTGAAAGACCGCATGCGTTGGTATCATTTTGTCGTCATGCTATTCATTTTAATGGGGTTAACGATGGGACCTACAATTGGAGCGATAACAGAGTTCGGTCCAATTGAAGCCGCAAAACAAAGATATCCTGCCTATGAAGAATGGGGAATTGGAACGATTGGGCGATATATTGACCACTTTGATTTTTTATCGATTTATCAATGGCTGACAGGTGCATTCATAAGAGTCGGGTTAATTTTGTTCATTGTAGCAGACTTACTAAAGATGTCTGGAAACAAAAAGCGTATTTGGAAAATACTTGGCCCAGTTTTTTTCATTATCTGTTTACCGCTTGCTCTTATGAGCGACCGAATATTTCTGATGATTAAGGGAGACCCTTTACTAATCATCACCTTTAGCTTTCTGTTTTTAATTTCACTTTTTTTAGTCCTAGTTGCTTTCTTTTCAAGAAAATCAACAAAAAAAGCTCGCGCATAAAATATTTACAGAAAATGGTGAATCTGTATGGAACCGACCGACAAGAAAATCGATCTCGATTCCCTGAAGCAACTGTTTCAAAAGTCCGGGGACGTCCAGTTTCAATCGTATACATTTAATCATTATCCTGTCGTTTTCATCACATGCGATTCGATGATAGATCAGCAGCTATTGAATGAAGTCATCGTTCCACGCGTTCAACAATTCATCGAAAACCTGAATGATGATCCTCTAGAAAATTTGGTTAGCGAGAAATTGCACATTCCAAACTTGAAAAAAATAGAAGATAAAAAGGAAATCGGTTCTCTTTTGTACACCGGCAGTGTGCTTTTATACTTTAAGGATGATGGACTGCTTATTTCAAGTAATATAGAAAAAAAGCCCAATCGCAATCCCGAAGATACAAATATTGGCGCACCTATAAGGGGACCAAGAGATAACTTTATTGAAGATATTTCCGTCAATATCGCGTTAATAAGAAAGCGAATCCCGACGAACTCACTATGCGTGGAGAAGTTTCAAATTGGAAAACGATCCCGAACGACGGTTGCCCTTCTTTATTTTGACGACATTGCAAGTAAAGACACATTGGCTAGTATAAAAAGTCAGTTGGAAGAGGTCGATACGGATATTGTTGTTAGTGGAGATTTGCTCATGGAAGACGTGAATAAAAGTGCATTGCTTTTCCCGAGGACTGATTATTCAGGACGACCGGATTTTGTGGTTGAATCACTTGCAACAGGACGCTTTGTTATTTTGGTTGACGGGGTGGCTTACGCCATTATCACACCCGTGAATTTGTTGTTACTATTAAAAACAAGTGAAGATAATGAAACGCCTGTTATCTATAATTCGTTTGAAAGGTTATTGCGTATTGCAGGGATGACTATCGGTATATGCCTACCTGCATTTTGGCTCGCCTTAACAACGTTTCATCAAGACCAACTCCCACATCTGTTATTAGCGACAGTTGTGCAATCGAATACCGGACTCCCCTTACCTTCAGTTATCGAGATGCTCATCATGATACTCATGTTTGAATTGTTTCGAGAAGCTGGTTTACGTCTTCCTTCTGCTCTTGGCGGAACAATCGGTGTCGTGGGCGGTCTTATCATTGGAGATGCTGCCATTCGTGCTGGTATTACAAGTCCGGCAATGATTGTCATTATTGCAACTTCGACGATTGCAACTTTTACGCTAGTTAACCAATCGGTCGTGACGGCAGTTAGCATATTGCGCATTTTTTTCATTTTCCTAACGGCGTTTTTCGGAATGTTTGGATTCATCATCTCGTTCTTTTGTACAGTTCTTTATTTATCGAACATCCGCATATTTGGAGTCCCTTACTTGA
This sequence comes from Sporosarcina sp. CAU 1771, assembly GCF_054482775.1. Classification (NCBI taxonomy): domain Bacteria; kingdom Bacillati; phylum Bacillota; class Bacilli; order Caryophanales; family Caryophanaceae; genus Sporosarcina; species Sporosarcina sp. CAU 1771. The sequence continues at coordinate 58,088 of NZ_JBTLRN010000002.1, forward strand.
ATAATACGGCGGACTTAAGCTGGAAAGAGATGAGGAAAACATATCTACGTTTACCGGCTGGTCAATATAAAGAACGTCCGAACGTGTTAAATCCAACGGACAAAACGAGAAAAAAAGAGGGTGAAAAATGAAGGTACGATTATTAATAATCATGTTGCTTGCAGTCATCCTATCTGGATGTTGGGATGAAAATCAACCCGAAAAAATGCTGTATATAAATGGGGTTGGGATTGATTATAAGGATGGTAAATATGATATATACGCGCAGTTTGTTAGCTTTGCTAATATTGGAAAAACGGAACAACCTAATAGTGATGTCCTACAGGCTGAAGTGGGTCGTGCCCAAGGTGACACAATGGATGAAGCTATTCACGAGTTATATCATTCAGTTGATCAAAAGGTTTATTGGGGACATTTTTCTTATCTCGTTGTTTCTGAGGAAGCAATGAAACACGGGAAATTAAGTCCGACAATTGATACTTTTATTCGGTTCAGGGAAACACGATATCAAATTTGGGTGTATACGACTAAAGATCCCGTCGAAGAAGTTCTTTTAGTAAGGCCTGTTCTCAATAAAGCAATTACACTGTCCAAACTAGGTGACCCAGTAAACTCGTTTGAACAGGAATCATTTGTAGAGCCAATAGATATTCGAATGCTTCTTATCAGATTAGATGAACCAGGCCATGAAGCAATGATCCCTTTAATATCGGTAGAGGAGAACTGGCAGTCGGAAGATGAGAGGATTAAAGCCCCGGTTATATCGGGTGTCGGTGTCGTTACGCCGAACACATTTAAGGGCTTCGTCACTAAAGACAAAGCACGAGGAATGCAATGGATGTCGAATGAAATGAGTAGGGGACAAGTCACTTTCAAGTTAGATGGTGGTGATTACTTTACAATGGTGATCGATAACTTGAAGGTCAAAATAGAGCCAATCATAAGTGGGGGAGATGTGGCATTTGATGTTGAAGTAAAGTTGGAGGCTTCTGTCAGTACGGTTGGAGAAAATGTGAAACCAGATCGAATTCAGAAAGAGATAAAAAAAGAGGTTAAAAAAGAAATTATGGACACTTTTGAAGAAGCGTTAAAAAAGGAGATTGATATTTATCGGTTCTCAGAAAAGCTGTATCGTAAAAATCTAAAGGAGTGGAAGAAACATCAAACAGACGGAAGATTAGAGCTGACAAAGGAATCGATTCGAAACCTCAAAGTCACAATCTCAAAACTCGATTCGGATAGAAAATCATTTAGGAAAACGATTGAATGAAAGTTATAATCGAAGAAAGTAAGGAAGTATTTCCATATGGATGATTCATTCCTGCAAGTCCTCGTCTATATTCTTGTATTGAAAGTTATCACGTTAATAAAAAAATCAACCAAGATACAATATTGGTTGATTTTTTATGGAGTTATTCTTTTTTCTCAAATTCCTGTGGATCAAATTCCAATGCAGCCTCAGCTAATTGCATCTGTACTTTTCTATAGTTCTCATTTCCGTCTTCCTCGTTTTGCGCTAAGTTTTGCTCTGCAATTTGCTGCTGGTTTAATCGGGGATCCCTTCGTTGAATAAAGCTGTTGGAATGCTCTTTCTTGTTGAAGTTGAGCCGTACACCTTTGTCGTGATGGGATTTATTATCTTTCTTTGCCAAGTAAATTCACTCCCTTCCCGAAAGTAGAAGTTATCTTTCAGTATAGTGTTTCCTTATGTGGTAATACTATACTAGGCAGATTAGGACGTCGGAAAGGAAATGCTAAGTTTTGTACTTTACATTGGGCGACTTCAAAAGTTTATTCAATTCAAATTCAGTCATTCAGGGATGTAAATCAAAAATCGCCTTAGGCACTATTAAGATGCCCAAAGCGATTGTCTTTATTTCAAATTATTCAAAATTACTTTAGTGTTTACAAACATTTTAGCGGCTTGACCACGTGTTGTTGGATTGCTTGGCATGAACATACCATTTGATCCATTAGCGATTTTAAATTCATATAACATGGAAATTGAATTTTTCGCCTCGTCATCAAGTTGTATAATGTCGGTGAATGGTGCTGTTTCTGTCGCAACATACGGTTGTTTTGATATTAGCTCATACGTCCGTTTGATCATAAGTGCAAGTTGTGTTCGTGTAACTGGTGTAGAAGGGTGGAACTTTCCGTTACTTCCTTTAACAATGCCAGCTTTATAGGCAGCAGCAATTTCTGCTTGTGTTTCTTCTGCGTATCCACTTATATCGGAGAATGGTGCAGATTCATTTGTTTCTAACCTGAGCGCTCGAACAATGATCGCAGCAGCTTGTGCACGAGTCAATTCATTACCTGGTTTAAATGTACCATCTGTATGACCGTTAATGAGACCGAGCTCAACAGCTTCTTCGATGAAGCCTTTGAATTCGTTTGTACCAATATCAGGAAACGTAACGGGTGGTGTCAAATTCATTTGGACTGCAAATTGTGCCGCAACCTCTTTATATCCAGTTTTACTCAAATGAATGTTGCTTGGATTTGGCAGGTAGGCTATAGGGTTTTCCGAAATCTTATCAGCTGTGGGGACAAGAACTGCAGTCGTGTTTGTCATTCCAGCTAGAATTGAGTTATTTAAACTTGTCAACAGTTGTGTCAGTTGTCCTTGTAAAACAGGATCAGGAATATGTGGAAATGGATTGTAGTAGCCCATTATATACACTTCGACTCCCGGGTTCAGGGTGTAAATCGAGTTGAGAATTAACGCATAGTTTTCTCCAACTTTTTGAATTGCCTTAGTCAGCTCACCGAAATCAATCGTCGATTTGCCTGTTACAGAGTCAAATGTTATATGTGCCAAGGCATCATTCGCTCCGGCGCTAATTGTAATAAGCTCTGCATTCATGATAGATTCCTGTACTTCTGGTTTATCCAAATCTAACAAAACTTGAGTGGATGTATAACCTGGGACAGAAAATCCTTTAAAGAATGACTTTAATAGAGTTGCGTCATCTAAAATTTCAGCAAGATAATCCGTGTAACCATTTCCCAAGACATTTTCAGAACTTAACCCAGCCGCCAGTGAATCGCCTAGTGCAAGGTAATCAATGGTACTTGTTTGGACCTCCTCTGCCGAGGGATTTAAAGGTGTTGCCACAAATTGAAGCATAAGCGTAAGCATAAAAAGAATTCGGAATTTCATCATAGATTTAAGCATTGTCAGCCTCCTCATCTTCTTTTTTATAAATCTAGTTCAATACTGTGTTTCGATAACCTAAATAGTAGTATATAGGTTAGTAACGTCTTCATTATAAACCTTTATTACTAGTTTGTGAATAGTTTTTTTGAATGTTCCGAAAACTTAATTTAAGATTCGATAGAGTAGTCAAAGGTGGCAGCTTTATTTAAAAACTATTTAGAAAATAGGATTAGAATTAAACTTTTAAGAAGATATTTTTAATACATGCATTAATGAACGGCGACGAATTTCCGTCTCTAATAGATAAATAAAGTGTGGATTTAATTTCATGTCTTTGGCCTGTAGGTAAGACTCGATTAGCAATTCATCTGACATATTCTTCAATTTAATTCCCCCTTCTATTTTTATCAATTAAAGCTTGTACTAATTAAGATGTATTGAGCGTAGACTAATAGGTTAGCTTGGTATGTCTTTAATCTAACAAACTTTCCTCTTGAGAACAACCGTTCCTTTATCCACAAAGTGGGTGCAAAAGATGTTAGTAACTTGTTTATAAGAAGGTTTTCATTGCAAATAGTGGCAGGTATAGTGTGTATAACCTTATCCACAGTTTATAAAACTTGCGAAATTTGTCGAACGATTTATTGAGAAAGTATGAATAAGCCACTTGTAAACAATCTGAAACTTGTTATGTCTAAAGAATTTAGTTGAAGTGTAATATAAAAAAGATCCACTAAGAAATAGATAATATTTCTTAGTGGATCTTTTTTTGCATGTATAAAAGTCCAATTGCCTATATATAAGATTAAATAAATATAAAAACGTAAATGATTACAGTCTTAAGTCTATTAACTTAGATGTCTATAAATGCACTAGGTAAAGCATTTTGAATAGTATTACCTATGATGGTTTCGTTGAATGTGGTCGACTGTGGTGGTACTATAGATATAGAAGTAAGATAATTATATCGAGAAAATAAATTAATATTCAGATAAAAGACTACTCGAGCTACTGAAAGGAAGAATGATTTAAATGAAAAAAATACTAACAGCTGTGCTACTTTCACTCTCGCTGATTCTCTCTTCAACGAGTTTAGTAGATGCTGCAACTTTCAATGATGTTTCAAGTAAACATTGGGCATATAAAGAAATAAGTTATATGGTGGAAAATGGATTGATTAATGAGTCTTCAAAAGGAACGTTTTCACCTAATCAATCAATCACGCGTATAGATGCTGCAAGGGCACTTGCGTTAGCTATCGGTGCTAAGCCTTCAGCGGGTTTCAAACTGAACTTTAAAGATCTTGATGTGAATCATGAATCTTACAATCATGTTCGTGCATTAGTAGAACTTGGAGTATTAAACAATGCAGAGAAATTCAATCCAGAAAATAATTTGACACGTGCTCAAATGGCGAAGATTTTAACACTAGGTTTTGGATTGATTATTGATGGCAATCAGCAAATAAGCTTTAAAGATGTTGCAAAAGGTAATCATTTTTATGGATATATAAAAACGCTGGCAGAGGTCGGAATTACAACGGCAGGACAGAACGGTGAGTTTAATCCGAATGGGCATGTTTCAAGGTCTCATATGTCGGCATTCGTTCATCGTTCGGTAAAATTCAATACGGATTTGAAAAACGGACTTGTCAGTTACGATAAAGTGAATAAGAAATATGTTGGTAAGCTTGGAGTCGGTTCAGTAGCTAATGCTTCAGGGCTTCCAAGTGCGGCCCTCGATACAGTTACATTGGTAAATCAAAAGCGTGCAAGTGAGAAGTTGCCTACACTAAAGTTAGATGCTGAATTGAGCCGAATCGCTCAATTGAAAGCAGAAGACTTTGTCAAAAACAACTACTTTGCTCATTTATCACCTACATATGGTAGAGCAGGAGCGATGTTAGATCGCTTTAACTATTCATGGACTGCATATGGCGAGAATCTTGCTTATGGTTATAAATCACCGGCAGCTGCTGTTGAAGGTTGGATAAAATCACCTGCCCACTTGGCCAACATTCGGAAAAGCTCATTTACAAATATTGGTGTTGGTTACGCAGTAAAAGCAGACGGTACACCTTATTGGGTTCATCTATTTTCAAGAAAATAAAAACACTGAAAAACCCCGTAAATGACAGTATCATTTACGGGGTTTATCTTTTATTTTATTTGTGTAGTAAAGACAATCCAGACTCAATTGCAGCTTTACTAACTGCGTCTGCAACAAGTTGAGTGATTCGACTATCAAAAGGGTTAGGAATAATATAATCTGCTGAAAGTTCATCTTCCTCTATTAAAGAGGCTATCGCATACGTTGCAGCGAGTTTCATTTTTTCGTTTATATCTGTTGCACGCACGCTTAACGCTCCCTTAAAGATACCTGGGAAGGCCAATACGTTATTTACCTGGTTCGGATAGTCTGAACGTCCAGTAGCTATGACTTTTACGCCATATTCTTTGGCGATGTCTGGCATAATTTCAGGATTTGGGTTTGCCAATGCGAACACGATTGGATCATTCGCCATACAATTGATTAATTCTTGAGTTAGAACGTTGGCTACAGATACACCTATGAATACATCTGCGCCAGTCATCGCATCTTTTAGTGATCCTTTTATTTGAGATTGATTTGTTATTTCGGAAATTTCATCTTTTATGGGATTCATACCTTCAGGGCGACCTTTGTAAATCGTTCCTTTTGAATCACACATTATGATATGGTTTACGCCGATATCCTTAAGAAGCTTTACAATCGCAATCCCCGCAGCGCCAGCCCCGTTTACTGTGACTTTAATATCGCTAATTCTTTTGTTGACTAACTTTAAAGCATTTAGTAAACCCGCACCTACTACTATAGCTGTTCCGTGCTGGTCATCATGAAATACGGGTATGTTGCATTCTTCACGTAAACGTTGCTCGATTTCAAAGCATCTTGGAGCTGAAATATCTTCCAAGTTAATGCCTCCGAATGTTGGACTGATGGCTTTCACAATATTGACGATTTCATCCACATCTTTTGTATCTAAGCAAATAGGAAAGGCGTCGATATTGGCAAATCTTTTAAGAAGTAAAGCTTTCCCTTCCATCACTGGAAGAGATGCTTCTGGACCGATATCACCTAAACCTAACACGGCGGTTCCATCAGTAACTACAGCAACTAAATTTCCCTTAATCGTATAATCATATACAGCTGAAGGGGTATTAACGATTTCGAGACACGGTTCAGCTACACCTGGAGAATACGCCAAACTCAAATCAGCGCCATTTGCCATAGGTACTTTAGAGACAACCTCCATTTTACCTTTATGTTCCAGATGCATTGCCAAGGCAGAACTAAATGTTTTCACCACTGAAAAATCCCCTTCCTATTTGTTAATATCTCTTGTTGGAGTATTCTAATTAATAGCACAATTATCGCTGGAATACAATATATTTAAACTTCAGTTTATTTGGTGGAAAGGTAGATGGAGGAAGTGAAGCGCTTTCAATTCTTTTGTTTAAGGTTTCATGTGATAAATCTAATGCGAATAATTAATTATAGATAAGTGGCGATTTGAAGGTTTGTTTAAGATTGTGTAAGTTAAGAAGTTTTGTTCAAGCAGTAGATTCGAAGGAATTCTTTCTAATGTGTCTATTTTCCCTTTAACTCATTTTAAAGAAGCTTTTAAAGAGTGTGTATTAATGGTAGAATATGCAAAACGGAGAAGAGGCAGAAAATTAAGAATGGTTATTGAATAGAAAATTTTAAAGGTGAAGGATAACTTAATCGATTTGATGCTCAAAAAATGACGATTGGAGGTCGGAAAGTGGCTAAGAAATTGGAATTCGATGTGGAAATCGCTTCTGAATATGATCGAGGGGTCCGTAGAACACTTCCAACCTATGACCAGATGCTTCGTATCTCGCAGACTTTTTTACGTGCCAATTTAAAAGGAGATGCCAACTTATTAGTGGTCGGCGGAGGAGGAGGTAACGAACTAAAAGCATTTGGACCAACTAATCTTGGATGGAGCTTTACAGCCGTTGATCCATCGTTAGAAATGCTTGACGTTGCCAGAAGGAAAATGGAACAGCTGGAGATGGAAGAGCGTGTAAAACTGATCCATGGAACAGTAAAAGACGTTTCAGAGGATGCACTCTTTGATGGAGCCACTTGCATTTTGGTACTTCACTTTATACCGAAAGTTGAAGATAAGCTCGCTCTTCTTAAAAAGGTAAGGTTACATTTAAAATCGGGTGCTCCTTTTGTTCTTGTCAGTATGTTCGGGGATCCGCAAGACCCTGAATTTCAAGAGTTGGTTAATTTATGGAGAAATTATTGGCTTGATACAACAAATATGTCTGAAGAAAAAGTGGACGAGCTTATGCAAGGGACTTTGATGGAAGCATCGATTACGGAACAAAAGCTTCGAGAATTACTAGATGATGCCGGATTTCATAGAGTCGCTAATTTTTTACGAACAAACCATTTTGGAGGTTGGATTTGCCACGCAAAATAACAAAGGGGAATCGCTATGCTTGAAGAATTGGGAATTAAAGTAATCAAAGTAGATTTGCCATTTCGACTGAATCATGTAAATTGCTTTATGGCTGAAGGTGAAAATGGTTGGAAAGTTATTGATGCCGGATTGAATAACTTCTATACGAAGGCATTATGGAGGGAAGAATTACAAGGGAAAGTGGTAACGGATTTGTATGTAACTCATTATCATCCTGATCATTTTGGTCACGCTGGAGAACTGCAAAAGTTAACCAATGCAAAGGTTTCTATGTCGAAGTTGGACGCGGACACTGCCTTTCAAGTTTGGACAGATGAATATATAAATAACCTTCAGCATGACTATGAAATGGCAGGTATTCCTCCTGATATGGCCACCTATATGATAAATAACACAGCTGAATTTAAGCCGCTGGTTACACCATATCCAACAGTCGATCAGTACTTTGAAGAAGGGCAAGAAGTTCTGATAGGTAATCATAAATACGAGGTGTTGATTACACCTGGGCATGCGGAGGGAATGGTTTGCTTTTATAATGCTGAAAAAAACGTCCTGTTATCCGCCGACCATATCTTACCTAGAATCAGCCCGAATATATCCTATTGGTTTCACGGAGATCCAAATCCGTTGAAATCGTATATAACTTCATTGAAGAAGGTTAGAAAGTTAGATGTGGATTATGTGATTCCTTCCCATGGACAACCCTTTTACGGAGCGAATAATCGGATTGATGAATTGTTAGCGCATCATGAGGAAAGATTGGAAGAAACGCTTGATGTAATTGCTTCAGGTTTGACTGTGTATGAGGCTTGTAATAACCTTTTTAACTTTGAATTAACTGTGCATGAAAGTCGTTTTGCGGTGGGTGAAACACTTGCTCACTTAGAATACTTGCGTGACACTGGCGAATGTGTTCGGGAGAAAGATGGCGAACGATGGATATATCGTAAACTATGAATTAGAAAGCAACCTCTTGAAGGGTGTGACCTTCTCAAGAGGTTGCTTTCTTTAATTTTATTTTGAAAACGATGCGATTGCTTCATTTACCAAGTAGGCTCCGAGTTTCACAGTTCGATTGTTTTCATCTAGTACATGGTTCACTTCTGAAATGTCGAAAGAAAGTGTCTTCTGATCGCTTGTTACAGTTCGGATGATTGTACGAACAGTTGCAGGATCTAATCCAAATGGTGACGTAGCGCTTACGCCAGGTGCAAATGCAGCATTTAAGACATCCGTACAGACCGTTAGCATGATATAGTCATGCAATTTTATGAATTCTTGGATCGTAGCTTCTGCTTTTGTACTCGTGAGATTCTCTTCGAATAGATAGATGACGTTCAACTCATCAGCCTTATCAAATAGTTCTTGTGTATTCCCGTACTGTTGAATTCCGAGAACCAAGTAGTGGCTATTTGCATCATTTTCGAGGATTTGTCTAAACATTGTTCCGGAAGAAGGTTGTTCTTCATATGAGCGGATGTCAAAATGTGCATCAATATTGATGATCCCTAGAGATGCATTTTCTCCGATATGTTTTCTAACACCTAAATAGTGTCCAAATGCGGTTTCATGGCCTCCGCCAAGGATAATCGGAGTTGCTCCTTTTGAAAGGATAGTTGATACCGCATCTCCTAAATGCTGTTGGGCTTTTTCAAGTTCTTCTCCAATGCATTCAACTGTACCGACATCAACAAGTTTCTTATCGATTGGAAACCTCCATGGTAGTTTGGCAAGTTCTTTACGCAATTCATTTGGAGCCTTAGCTGCACCGAGTTGCCCATTGTTTCGACGAACGCCCTCTTCACATTCAAAACCGATAATTGCGCATGTCTGGGTAGTTTCATCTAAATCCTTCAACTCAGAAATTTCAACGACTTGGTGATAACGAAAGCTAGCTCTGTTTACAAGATGATCCGTACGTCCTGTCCAAATATCCTCACTCGTCTTCTTCATCAATTCCAATCACCCTTTTCTACTTATTGGTTGCGTCTATCTTTAATTATATAGAACTTAGGGCAAGGCTGTTGTAAATACTCGTAATGTTTTTGTGAAAAGCTTTTTTTGGTATAGTAAAGACTAAAGGATTGTGAATCGGGCAAGGGGGATTTAGAAGATGATTATAAAAGAAATAATTGTTCGCGCGATGAAGATGAAGATGAAAAAGCCATTTACAACGAGCTTTGGTACGGTCCAAGAAAAAAAGTTCCTTTTAATAGAAGTAATTGATGAATTAGGGAGTTCAGGGTGGGGAGAATCTGTTGCATTTGAAGCGCCTTGGTATACGGAAGAAACTTACAAAATGAACAAGCATATCATTCAAGATTTTTTAATTCCTCTCGTGCTTGGTAAGGAGATTAAGCATCCAGATGAAGTCACTCAACTCTTTGCTCCAGTAAGACAAAATAATATGTCGAAGTCAGCAATAGAAGGAGCTATTTGGGATGCGTATGCGAAACGGAATCGAATGTCGCTTTCTGAAGCATTGGGGGGGACGTTAAAAAAGATAGATGTGGGAATTAGTATAGGAATTCAAAAGAGTGAACAGGAATTAGTAGATATTGTTCGTTCTTATATAGAAGAAGGGTATAAACGTGTAAAAGTGAAAATCATGCCAGGTAAAGATATTGTGGTGATTCGCGAACTTAGGAAGTACTTTCCTGACATCCCTCTAATGGTAGATGCAAATTCGGCATATACACTTGCAGATGTAGAGTTGCTCCAAAGGTTTGATGAATTTAATTTATTAATGATTGAACAACCATTAGCGGCAGATGATTTTATTGATCATGCTGTGTTGCAAAAAGAATTAAAAACACCAATTTGCCTGGATGAAAGTATTCATTCATTCGAAGATACGCGAATTGCAATTGAACTAGGAAGTTGTCAGGTCATTAACGTTAAATCAGGGCGTGTTGGTGGTTTGACAGAAGCGAAAAAAATTCACGACTATTGCATGGCGCATCAAATACCGGTATGGTGTGGCGGCATGTTTGAATCGGGTATTGGAAGAGCGCATAGTGTTGCCTTGTCTTCATTATCGAATTTTGTTTTGCCTGGAGACATTGCGGGTTCCTCTCGCTATTGGAAGGAGGATGTTATTGCGCCAGAAGTTATTGTTGAAAATGGCTACATCACTGTTCCGACTGACTATGGAATTGGATACGAACCGAATATGAAAGTAATGGACAAGTACACCACTCGAAAAAGAAACTATAGGGCGTAGATGCCGTGGATTGTGCAAACAACTCATTTTGTAATCGGTTTTAAGGAGAAGAGGATCGTGTTCACACGTGTCTAGATTCTCGCTAAATCTTGTGTTCATGAGTTCAAGAAAGAAATAATAAAATGTGGACGAATTCGAAACCCTATATAATATAACAATGAAAGCGTATTCAGAAATATGAGGCATTCAAAATTAATAAACAATTTAGACAAAACTGTTGACTCTTCTTCTTATCCGGGATATGATAGCAACAATCCTAATCAGTTAGTGATTTAATTCACAAACTAGTTCGAGGGAATTATTTCAGTAAATACGAAACACTAAAATACAAACTTAATATACTTAAAACAATGATGAGGAAAAAGTAAATAGACATTTGTATTAACAGAGAGCCGGTCGTGCTGGAAGCCGGCAATACAACTATTTATGACATCACCTCGGAGTGGACTACTGAAAAGGTAACTGATTATGTAGTCTCGGGCGTAGAGTTTTTCTGTGCTCGTTATGACCGAATAGGCATTCGTCTATTCACGAGGTAGCTATATGCTACGAACAAGGGTGGTACCATGAATTAGCTTTTTCATCCCTATGTAAAGAATACAACATTCTTTGCGTGGGGTGGAAAAGCTTTTTTGATTTTCTGAAATAGCGATAGATTTAAGAATGAAGGAGGAGTTTGTCGATGAATGTTGATGTTCAAACGGAGCAAGTACTTGAAGAATCGATGAAGAATAATGACCAGGAACAAACCGAAGTAGTAAAGGATGGATCAGACGTACTCATTCAGGCGTTAAAGGATCAAGGCGTTGAGATGATATTTGGCTATCCTGGTGGTGCTGTATTACCGATTTACGACGCGCTGTATAAAAACCCGATTACACATGTGCTCGCACGTCATGAACAAGGCGCGATTCACGCAGCTGAAGGCTATGCACGAGTTTCTGGAAAGACGGGTGTAGTTATTGCAACTTCAGGTCCAGGTGCAACGAACTTAGTAACAGGCATTACGGACGCGATGATGGACTCTTTACCGCTAGTCATTTTTACCGGTCAAGTTGCAAAGGCGGTAATTGGAACGGATGCTTTTCAGGAAGCGGACATCATAGGCATCACTCAACCGATCACAAAGCATAACTATCAAGTAAATGACATAAATGATCTTCCAAGAATTATTAAGGAAGCTTTCCACATTGCTTCAACAGGTCGACGAGGTCCTGTTTTGGTAGATATACCGAAAAACATAGCGACGGATCTTTTCGTAACGCCAAGTGCCTTAGACGAAGAGGTTAACTTACCGGGCTATCAACCAACAACGTCTCCGAACTACTTGCAAATTCAAAAAGCAGGTAAAGCAATTGCTGCAGCGAGAAAACCACTCGTACTTGCAGGTGCTGGTGTTCTACATGCGCAAGCGATGGATGAGTTAAAAGAACTTATCGAAAGACATCAAATTCCTATAACGAATACACTACTAGGTTTAGGTGGTATTCATGGACAACATGAACTCTTCCTAGGAATGGCGGGAATGCATGGTACGTATGCATCGAATATGGCGATAAGCGAATGTGACTTGTTAATCAATATCGGAGCTCGCTTTGATGACCGTTTAACAGGTAACTTAGATTTATTCGCAACAAATGCAAAGGTGATTCATATCGACATCGACCCTGCAGAAATCGGGAAAAATGTTCCTACTGAAATCCCTATTGTCGCAGATGCGAAAGAAGCACTTAAAGAATTATTGAAACAAGACATTGTATCTCCAGATTCGAGTGAATGGCGCGCATATCTGAATGAGCTTTCTGAATCTTTCCCATTATGGTACGAAACAGAAAACAAGAAACGATTACTTCCTCAGCAAGCGATTGAAATGATTCATCGTATTACTGAAGGAAATGCGGTTGTAACAACAGATGTCGGGCAACATCAGATGTGGGCGGCGCAGTACTATTCATTTAATAATCCAGATAACTGGGTCACTTCTGGAGGCCTTGGAACGATGGGCTTTGGTTTCCCAGCGGCGATTGGAGCACAACTTGCAAAACCTGAATCGTTAGTTGTTTCAATAGTAGGAGATGCTGGTTTTCAAATGACCTTGCAAGAACTCTCACTTCTTCAAGAACTGAGAATTCCCGTTAAAGTAGTTATTTTAAATAACGAGTCTTTGGGAATGGTTCGCCAGTGGCAGGAGACTTTCTACGAAAAAAGATATTCGAAGTCGTTAATTCCAGTCCAACCGGATTTTGTGAAATTAGCAGAAGCGTACGACATTAAAGGGTACAAAATCGAAACGCCGGAAGAGGCGGAGGCTATTTTCACAGAAGCCTTACTTTCAGACGAACCCGTACTTATCGATTGTCGAGTAGACAGTGAGGAAAATGTTTATCCGATGGTTATGCCAGGTAAGGGAATAAATGAAATGATAGGAGTGAGCCGGAAATGAAACGAGTTATTACCGTAACGGTAATCAATCAAAGTGGTGTTTTAAACCGAGTGACCGGCTTGCTCATGAAGAGACAATTCAATATCGAAAGTATGACAGTCGGCCACACTGATCAACCAGGTTTATCCAAAATGACATTTATCGTGCATGTTGAGGATGAGAGAAAAGTGGAGCAACTTACAAAACAACTACAAAAGCAAATTGATGTTTTGAAAGTGACTGACATTACCGATATGACAATCGTCATGAGAGAGCTCGCTTTAGTAAAGGTTATCTCACCGCCACATGTGCGGAGTGAAATGAATAGCATCATCGAACCATTTAGGGCAACAGTCATAGATACCGCGAAAAACGTGATTACGTATCAAGTGACTGGAAACCCAGAGAAAATCGAAGCGTTTATTGATTTGCTAAGACCGTACGGCATTAAGGATCTAACAAGAACCGGTGCAACGGCGTTTGTCAGAGAAACACAAAAGGTTCATTCACCTCAGCTTTCCATATTAAAATAATATAAAGCAAAAACACACACAACTATTAGGGGGAAATTAAAATGGCTAAAATGTATTATAACAACGATATCGACGAGAGCGTTCTACAAGATAAGAAAATCGCAGTAATTGGTTACGGCTCACAAGGTCACGCACATGCACGTAACTTGAAAGACTCAGGATTTGATGTAGTAGTTGGTGTTCGCGAAGGAAAATCTTTCGACCAAGCAAAAGAAGATGGTTTGAATGTAACAACGGTGAAGGATGCTTCTGAACAAGCAGATGTCATTATGATTCTTTTACCAGACGAGAGACAAAAACAGATTTATAACGAAGAAATTGAACCAGCACTAAAAGAAGGAAAGTCACTTGTGTTTGCACACGGATTCAATATTCATTTTGATGAAATTAAACCACCAGCTGACGTTGACGTTTTCCTAGTAGCACCAAAAGGACCTGGTCACTTAGTTCGTAGAACATATGAAGCAGGCGCTGGCGTACCGGCACTTTTCGGAGTTTATCAAGATGCATCTGGTAATGCGAGAAATGTTGCACTTGCTTATGCAAAGGCAATTGGAGCTGCACGTGCGGGTGTACTTGAAACAACTTTCAAAGAGGAAACTGAAACAGATTTATTTGGAGAACAAGCAGTTCTTTGTGGTGGAGTAACATCACTTGTGAAAGCTGGTTTTGAAACATTAGTAGAAGCGGGTTATCAGCCGGAGCTTGCATACTTCGAAACATTACATGAAGTAAAGCTAATTGTTGATCTAATGTACGAAGGCGGATTAAGCGGAATGCGTTATTCAATTTCGGATACAGCACAATGGGGAGATTTCGTTTCAGGACCAATCGTTGTGAACGCGGATACGAAAGCTAGAATGAAAGATATTTTGACAGATATCCAATCAGGTAAGTTTGCAAAAGGTTGGATCCAAGAAAACGAAGATGGACGTCCTAATTACAACGCAATCGCTAAAGCAGAAGAAGATCATGAACTTGAGGTAGTCGGTCGTAAACTTCGCAAAATGATGCCATTTGTTAACCAAGGCTAATATCTAATTAAGAAAGTAGGAATGACAAATGCGAAAAATAGATATTTTCGATACGACTCTTCGTGACGGAGAGCAAGCTGCAGGCATTAACTTGAATACAGCCGAAAAACTAGAAATCGCACGTCAGCTAGAAAAACTTGGGGTAACGATTATTGAAGCAGGATTTCCTGCTTCTTCCCCGGGTGATTTTGAAGCTGTACAGAAAATTTCTAGGCTAGTAAAAAATTCAACCGTTACAGGTCTTGCTCGTGCAATGAAAAGTGATATTGACCGTACATGGGAAGCGCTTCGTGAAGCAGCACAACCACATATTCATGTGTTCTTAGCGACATCTCCGATTCATATGGAGCACAAACTAATGAAAACACCGGATCAAGTTGTTGAAATTGCTGTTGAAGCAGTGAAATATGCGAAGCAAAAGTTTTCACTTGTTCAATGGTCTGCAGAAGATGCATTCCGATCGGATCCAGAGTTCTTAGTTCGAATCATCAACCAAGTTATTAAAGCTGGAGCAACAACAATTAACGTTCCGGATACTGTCGGTTATGCGACACCTGCTGAATACGGTGCACTTTTTAAATACTTGAAAGAAAACGTAACCGGTATTGATAAAGTAAAGCTATCCGCACATTGCCACAATGATTTAGGTATGGCTACGGCTAACACAATTGCCGCTATCGAAAATGGTGCAGACCAAGTTGAAGGTACGATTAATGGACTCGGGGAGCGTGCTGGAAACGTTGCACTTGAAGAAATTGCCGTTGCACTTCATATTCGTAAAGATGTATATGGATTTACAACAGATTTGAATTTGCATGAAATCAAGCGCACAAGTCAACTTGTTAGTCAGTTAACGGGAGTTGTCATTCAACCGAACAAAGCTGTTGTTGGTAAAAATGCATTTGCGCATGAATCCGGTATTCACCAGGATGGAATGCTGAAAAATCCTGAGACTTATGAAATTATTACACCCAGCTTAATTGGAGCGACTGTAGAACCATTAGCGTTAGGTAAGCATTCTGGTAGACATGCATTTAGCGATCGTGCAATTACAATGGGCTTCGATTTAACGGATGATAAAATGAATGCTGCATTTGTTGAATTTAAAAAATTAGCCGACCGTAAGAAAGAAATTACGGAAGACGATCTGTTTGTCTTATTTACGAATCAGCAAATTACACTTAAAGATTCACCAGTTTATAAATTAACGAATGTGCAAGTTCAATATGAAACAGAAAACACACCAATTGCGACTGTAACAGCAGATCTTCCAAATGGAGAATCGGTTACGTTATCAGAAGCCGGTGCAGGTTCTGTTGAAGCAATCTTCAATACGTTGGAAAAACTAATTACAAACAAAGTCCATATTCTTGATTATCGCGTAACTTCAATTAGTAAAGGCAGAGATGCACTAGCAGAAGCATTTGTTAATTTAAGCATCGACGATCGAGTAATAACAGGACGCGATACCGCTCAGGACGTTTTGGAAGCATCAGCAAAAGCTTATTTAAACGCAATCAACAGACACTTAACAAACGAGTATGTACAAAAGATAGAAGCAATGCGATAAACACACTAGAAAAAAATAAGGAGGAGAACTCAATATGGAAAAAAGAGTAGCAGTTCTACCAGGTGATGGCGTTGGACCAGAAGTAACGGAAGCAGCAGTAAAGATCCTTCAAGTGATTGCAAGACGATTTAACCATACTTTTCATATTACTCACGGATTAATTGGCGGCGATGCGATTGATCAGCTCGGAAAGCCACTACCAGAAGAGACAGTTGCTCTTTGTGAAGCTAGTGATGCGGTTCTTCTTGGTGCAGTCGGTGGGCCTCAGTGGCATGATACTCCATCGGAATTACGTCCGGAAAAAGGACTATTAGCGATACGGAAACATTTCGATTTGTTTGCTAACCTACGCCCAGTGAAAGCCGTACAGTCTTTGCTCCATGCATCTCCTCTAAAAGAAGAAGTTGCTAAAAACGTTGATTTACTAATTGTTCGTGAATTAACAGGTGGGTTATATTTCGGAGAACCAAGTCGCCGTACGGAGAATTCAGCTGTCGATACACTTGTTTATACGCGAGATGAAATCACGCGAATTGTTGAAAAAGGATTTGAACTTGCCCGTTTACGAAGAGGGAAAGTGACTTCCGTAGACAAAGAAAATGTTCTTCAGTCTAGCAAGTTGTGGAGAGAAATTGTTGAAGAGAAGAAAAAGGCGTATCCAGATATTGAAGTTGAACATATGCTTGTAGATTCAGCTGCGATGAAGATAATTACAAACCCAGGTGCATTCGATGTAATGATTACGGAAAATATGTTTGGTGACATTTTAAGTGATGAAGCATCTGTTATTACAGGGTCGATGGGATTACTTCCATCAGCGAGTATTCGTGCAGATGGTTTTGGTTTATACGAACCTGTACATGGATCAGCTCCTGATATTGCGGGTCAAGGAAAAGCGAATCCAGCAGCAGCAATCCTGTCAGTTGCGATGATGTTGAAATACTCCTTTGGATTGGAAACAGAAGCTTCTTTAATCGACGAGGCAGTCAATACTGTATTCGAAGAAGGCTTCTTTACAGCTGATTTAGCAGGACCTAAAGACAGAGTTTTATCAACAAAAGAATGGACAAACAAAGTAGTAGAAGAGCTTGATATCCAGTCAGTTTCTGATTGCATCATGCTTACGTATGCTTGAAGAAGGGAGAAGTAAAAATGGCTAAGACAATTATTGAAAAGATTTGGGATCAACACGTAGTTTACGAAGAAGAAGGTAAACCAGACTTGCTCTATATTGACCTTCATTTAATACATGAAGTCACTTCTCCTCAAGCATTTGAGGGGCTTAGACTAGCAAATCGTAAGGTGCGTCGCCCTGATTTATGTTTTGCAACTATGGATCATAACGTACCTACAAAAAACCGTGATGCGATCAAAGATCCAATTGCACAAAAACAAATATCTACGTTGCAAAAAAACTGTGATGAATTTGGTGTTCCGCTTGCAAACATGGACCACCCTGATCAGGGAATTGTTCATATTATTGGGCCGGAACTTGGTCTTACACAACCTGGAAAGACTATTGTTTGTGGAGATAGTCATACATCGACGCACGGAGCATTCGGAGCGATTGCCTTTGGTATCGGAACGAGTGAGGTTGAACATGTATTGTCGACGCAAACGCTTTGGCAAGGACGTCCAAAAACAATGGAAGTTCGAATTACAGGCGAATTAGGCTTTGGCGTTCAAGCAAAAGATCTAATTTTGGCGGTTATTTCGAAATTCGGCATTGATATTGGGAACGGCCATATCATTGAATTCACAGGAGAAGCAATTCGTAGTTTAACGATGGAAGAGCGAATGACGGTTTGTAATATGTCCATTGAAGCTGGTGCGAAAGCGGGATTAATCAGCCCGGATGAAACAACGATTGAATATTTAAGAGGTCGTAGGCATGTTCCTGAAGGTGAAGCATTTGACCGAGCAGCAGCAGAGTGGCTTGCACTTGCAACAGATGAAGGAGCAACATACGATACGACAGTCGAATTAGATACAAGTGAGATAGAACCTTTCGTTACATGGGGAACGAATCCTTCAATGGGTTCAGGAATTACAAATAACGTTCCACATTCATCTGACTTTGAATCAGAATCTGATAAAGAAGCTTTGAAAAAAGCACTTGCTTATATGGGCTTAGAAGAAGGAATGCCACTGACGTCAATCGATATTCAACACGTATTCATTGGTTCATGTACAAATGCACGCTTAAGTGATTTACAAGCGGCAGCGAACATTATAAAAGGACGTAAAGTCCATCCTTCTGTTACAGCAATTGTTGTTCCTGGTTCTCGAACTGTAAAAATGCAAGCCGAAGAAGCTGGTTTAGATAAACTCTTCTTGGATGCAGGATTTGAATGGAGAGAATCAGGTTGTAGTATGTGTTTAGCGATGAATGACGACGTTGTACCTGCAGGTGAAAGATGTGCGTCTACATCTAACCGAAACTTTGAAGGACGTCAAGGAGCTGGATCACGTACGCACTTGGTGAGTCCTACAATGGCAGCGGCAGCAGCAATAGCGGGCCATTTTGTAGATGTTAGGAAGGAAGACTTAGCCACTGTTTAAGTGGTAATGTCTTTTAGAAAGGGATGATTTCGTGGAACCAATTAATAAAGTAGAAAGTGTTATCACGCCTCTTAACCGAAAAAACGTTGATACGGACCAAATTATATCTAAAGAATTCCTTAAGCGAATCGAGCGAACAGGCTTTGGACAATACTTGTTTTATCATTGGCGTTTCAATGCAGATGGCACTAAAATAGAAGACTTTGTAATGAATGACGAACGCTTTGATGGTTCAAAAATATTAGTAGCCCATGAAAACTTTGGATGTGGCTCTTCAAGAGAGCACGCACCCTGGTCTATATTAGATTATGGTTTCAATGTTGTTATAGCGCCTAGTTATGCAGATATTTTTTATAGCAACTGTATGAAGAACGGAATTCTTCCAATTGCATTAGAGGTATCTGAAGTAGAGGAACTATTAGCAAATGGTGAAAAAGAGCAATACTCTGTTCAAGTGAACTTGGAAGACCAAACGGTTACAGGTCAAGATGGAAAAACCTATTCCTTTGAAATTAACCCCTACTCTAAGAAGATGTTGCTTAATGGTTGGGATGAAATAGAGTTAACTTTTCAATACGAAGACTATATTACAAAATATGAAGAAAAACAGCGTGCTTAATTTTGGTGGGCGATTATAAAGGGAGATGTTTGCCGTTGGGAATTATGATGCAGGTAGTTTACTCGAAGCATTTGAAAGGTTAACAGACGTTGTTCATAGAACACCGTGTAAAGAATCTGCAACGTTAAATGAGTGGTCGGGTGCCGAAGTGTATATGAAACTTGAGAACTTACAGAAAACAGGTTCCTTCAAGGTAAGAGGTGCTTTTAATAAAATTGCACAACTGAGTAAGGAAGAATGTTCAAGAGGGTTAATCGCTGCCTCTGCTGGAAACCATGCGCAAGGCGTTGCTTTAGCGGGGACTAAACGAGGGATTCCAGTGACAATATATATGCCTAAAACGACACCAGAAGCGAAAGTGAGCGCGACTCGGAACTATGGTGCGATCGTCAAGTTAGTTGGTAATAACTTTGATGAGGCATATGTCGCCGCTCGAGCTGAACAACTTTCTACGGGCTCGGTTTTTATACATCCTTTTGATGATCTGGCAGTAATTGAGGGTCAAGCAACAGTTGCGATTGAATTTTTGCAACAACGACCTGAGATGGATACGATTGTTGTGCCTGCAGGTGGAGGTGGATTGCTTGCGGGGACAGCGCTTGCTATTAAAAGTATGCGCCCAAATATAAAGGTAATCGGCGTCCAATCATCGAATTCACCAGGTGTGCACTCATCTTTTCATGGTGTGAATAATAGTTCAGTATCTTTCCTACCAACGATAGCGGAAGGTATTTCAGTGAAGGAACCGGGAAAGTTAACAATGGATATTATCCGTAAGTATGTGGATGATGTTATAACCGTTTCGGAAAAAGAAATATCCTCAGCCATCCTCTTTATGCTCGAAAGAGAAAAAATTCTTGTAGAAGGAGCTGCGGCTGCTGCAATTGCGACAGTGCTCTATAAGAAATTACCTCATCCCGTAAGCAAAGTGGGAGTTATTGTGAGTGGCGGTAATTTTGATGTAGCCAAAATCAGTGATTGTATTAAGATGAGTTCAAGTGCAGTTCAAAACTTCTAAGTTAAAGTGAATTTAATCTATCCGTATGTTATCGAAAGATAATGTACGGATTTTTTTCGTCTAAATATATAAAATAGTAATTTACTATTCTTTACGTATTCTTAACCTTCATTGAATATGATACATACAAATAGAATCATGGAGGTGCGGAAAATTGAAAAAGTACATTGCGATGATGACAATTATTTTTGCGAGTATATTACTGACAGGTTGTATATCAATCCCGCTAGGAGATGCAGGGACATTGGAACTGTCGGAAGACGGAATTAGTGTAACTCCCGGGGATGCTACAGAAGAGTCGGAACAGGATGCCGTAGTAGAAGAAGAAGTAGTTTTGGAAGAAGAAAGTGCAGTTGAGGATGACGAAAAAGAAAAAGAAGAGGCTGAAGCACCTAAAGAGTCTGAGGATAAAGTTGATACCATTGCAGTTGACAAATCAGGGACTTGTACTGATTTTATCGAAGACATGAGAGGGAACGAACGGCAGGTTAAAGCACTTACGAAATTAACGCCTCCTGAGTTTCCTTTAACGGATTGTACATTAATAAATAGTATAAGTGAAAGAACGAACAGTTCTGCGGATGTTGTAGAATCCAATTTTGAGGTGCAAGGCTATTGGGCAGATGTTTATGATGATTTTTTAGCATATCTTGAACAAGAAGTAGATGGCGAACTAACTAAGTCAGAAAATGCACCAGATCAATCAGCGCAATTAAAAGGATACGATCCGAATTATTATATCCGACTGGATTTTAAACAACATTCCCCAGAAGATCTACCCGAATATGTAAGTATCTATTTTATTATTGAGTATTATCACACACCTAAAGAGTAAGGAGAGGGAGGTAGAAACTTGAAAAAAGTATGGATGTTTATAGCGATATTTTCAGCAATGCTTTTAATGGCGGGTTGCGTTTCGATTCCTTTAACGGATGGCGGTACTCTAGAAATTTCACAGGATGGCATTAACGTAGTACCAGCTGAAGGTAGTGAAGATGTTGATAACGAGGCTATCGAGGCAATAGTTGAGGAATCATCAGAAGTAGAAGAAGTTGATAATAATGAATTGGAAGAAGTCGCTAGTGAAAATACAGAGGACCAAGAAGAGACGAATCACGGAGAGGTAGAAGGACTAGGCGGTTGTGCGGATGAATTCTACTTACTTGAGCACAGATTACCGGAAGGTTTTCCTATGACGCCCTGTGCATATATTCGTCACTTTGAATTATTAGAAGACGTTGAAAGTGATGAACGGACAATTATTGCATATTATGATTCAGATGGAACTATAGATGAAGTTACTGAAGAATATATAAATTATTTTTCAGGAGCTGGCTATTCATTTAATACAACTTCTCATACGCAAGAAAAAAGTGAATTAGAGGTGAATGGAAAAGGTTTTGAATTGATTGTTCAGAGCAGTCAAGGAAAAGATGAGTTAATTGACACGGTAATTGAGTACAGAGAAACACCGATTAAACAATACGGACATAAAGAATCAATTATTAACTACACTGACAATGGATACGGAAAATGTTCGGACGAATTCTATACCGTCCTTCACCTATTGCCGGAAGGCTTTCCGATGAATGAATGTGCACAAGTCACCTTTATTCAGATAGAGGTTCCGGATATGTCTGTCAATGCAGCAGCAGGTTATGAAGTCGATGCCTATTGGACGGAAGAATTCGAAGCATACGAGAAATTTGTAGGGGATATTGGTGCGGATATTACGCATATCGAAGGACTTGCAACACAAGGGGATATTGTTTTTGATTTTGAAAACTATAGTGTGTCTATTTCAATAGCAAAACTATCAATGACAAAATCAGAAGTGCACATGAACGTAACTATTAAATTTTAAAAAAACCCCTTCTTAATAAGAGTAAGAAGGGGGTCTTTGATCTAAAGGGATGTAATTGTTCATTGAAGATTTTTTTGTAAGGTGTATAATTATTATAGTTCCAAATATTCTGAAAACGTAATGGTGCTCTATTAGTGGATTTAAAAGTCTGTAACTGGAGGGGAGTTGTATGACTAGTGAAAGGATACTAGTAGTTGATGATGAACCAGGTATACGGGAACTAATTCAGCTTTATTTAGAGAAGAAAGAATACATCGTGCAAGGCGCTGATAATGGTCGTGATGCAATCGGCATTGTTATGGAAGAAGAAATCGACTTAATATTACTCGATATTGAAATGGAAGGCATGTCTGGGTTTGAGGTTTGTAAGGAAATACGGAAATTCTCAAACGTCCCTATTCTCTTTGTAAGTTGTAAAAAAGAATTGTCTGACCGAATAGAAGGCATAGAAATAGGTGCGGATGACTATATAACTAAACCATTTGATTTTCATGAACTTGAAGCACGAATCGAAGCAATTTTTAGAAGGAAAAAGTGGATAAGTATGGATGTTGATCAAGAACAGTCAAAGGTCTTAAAATTTGATGATGTTCAAATTGACTTATTAAGTTGTGAACTTTTTGTACGTGAAGAAAAAGTGGAACTTTCGAATAAAGAATACCAGTTGCTTGTATTGATGGCGAAAGAACCAAATCGGGTGTGGCCAATTGAACAACTATACGATCAAATTTGGGGCTATTATTCGGATGGAAGTCCACAAACAGTCAAAGTGCATATTAGTAATTTGAGACGTAAATTGGAGCTTAATTCATCAGAACCAAAGTACATTCAGACGGTACGTGGTTTTGGATATAGATTTGCAATGACAAGTTAACTCATATTTTCAGAAAACTTAACGTATTCTTAACCTTTGAGTAGTAGTATAGGTCATAAGAAAAAATAAAGGGAGGTAAAGTAAATGACGAATCATGATTCATCAACTGAAAAACATGCAGCAACTTCGGAACAAACGATTTTTAAGGAAGAGGGTCAACCCCCAACAGGCGAAAAGAAACCTACTGCAGTAGGACTTGAGGAAAACATCGCAGGATTATTATGCTATATTTTCACACCAATAATTGCAATCATCTTTTTTATTATGGAAAAAGAAAATCGTTTTGTCCGTTTCCACGCTATGCAAGCAATTTTACTAACTGGATTCTTTGTAGTTATTGCTATCGGACTTGGAATTTTCACAGCAATATTAAGTTTAATCAAGCTAGGAATTATTGGTGGCTTAATATCTGGATTGTTCTGGATCCTTGTAGGCCCGCTCGCTTTTTTCCTAGCCGTATTTTGTATCTATCAAGCATACCAGGGAAAGATGTTCAAGGTTCCTGTTATTGGAAACATGGCCGAGAAATATTCAGTGCCCAAATAAAATTAAAGGAGATAGACTATCTATCTCCTTTTTGTATCAAGCAGTGTATAGAGAGTGTTCCTTTCACATAAATTAAAGTAGATTTAAAAACTTCACCTAGATTAAATGAATTCAATAGGTTGTTGAAAGGAGGTTTTTTTGTGACTATAATGCAGTTAATTAGGAAAACAACTCCATTTTTTCTTGCTCGATTTTTGATTTATGGAATTTTTGCAGTTGCGGCTTTAATCTTTTTAGGAATAATGATAGGCATTGGTTTTTTGTTATTAAAATTATTCGGTGAGGCATCAACTATATTTATGATTCTTATGGTAATTACTTTTGGAATTATTTATGGTGCGTTACGTTTTGTAGAGCGATATGTACTGTATATGGTGAAGGTAGGTCACATATCAATTGTTGTAGAATTACTAAGGAACGGGAAAATACCAGAAGGCAAGGGACAAATTGCCTATGGGAAAGATCAAGTTACGAAAAACTTTGGTTCTGCAAACGTAGCTTTTGTTGTAGACAAAGCAATTCACGGAGCGGTAAAGCAAATTCAACGGTGGATGCTTCGTGTCGGTGAGTTTTTTAGCTTTGTTCCTGGTGCGAAAAATATTATCGGAATTTTAAATGCAGTTATGTCAGTTAGTCTCAACTATATTGATGAAGCTGTAGTGAGCTATATTATTTTAAGGAAAAATGAAGAGCGTGAAGAATCCGTTTGGAAATCCGCGTCAGATGGAGTTGTATTATACGCACAAAGTTGGAAGGGAATTATTAAAACCGCTGCTGGTGCTGTCGTCTTCATTTATGGATTTAGCATTCTCACGTTTTTGATATTTGCATTGCCACTTATGGGAATTGGAAAACTAATTTCGAACAATTCTCCAGAACTCGGATTTTTTATGGGGGCGATTGCAATTATCGGTGCTTATGTGCTAACTGTGGCTCTGAAGCGGGCAATCATTGATCCTATTGTTACGATAGCAATGATTCGCACATACCAGATGAACATTAAAGGACTTGAGCCTGCAATGGACTTGCAACAGAAGTTATTAGGTGTATCAGGAAAGTTCAAAAGCTTGTTTGATAAAGGTAGAACGGAACAGGTGAAACCAACGGCGCCTGTGGAAGAAGCTGTCACATAAACTGAATTAAAATAATAGGTAGCCATTTCGCTTGATTGCGAGTGGCTATTTTTTTGTGTTTTTATCATTAGGTAAACTACTAAGGTGTGCGGCTAGACGAAAGATTGAGAAGAAAAAAGTAAATGGATTTATTTGAGGAAAAGTATGGAGATTGTTTCAAGAACAATAAAAATTGGTCTTCGCTTATAAATAGATTCAAATCTTTTACTAATTGTCGGAATGTGCATGGTAAATAGATAGTGTAGAGTTTCATGCTTCAAGATAAAAAAGGCTGGAGTTTATTACTCCTGCCTACTAAATTAACTGAATCATGTAGTCGTTTCAATGCTATTTGAAAAATAATTTAATTTAATTAACTAAAAGTTGTTGCAATTGAGAACTTGCTGATGTAATATACTACTTGTATACAACAAGAATTCAAGGAGGAATATAAATGAAAATTTTAAATCGTGTAGAAAATAATAAGTTAACAGAGGATATTTACCAGAGGTTTAGTAAAGTTGAGCCAGCAACAATTGGTCATCATTTGCATTACGGATTTATGGATACTCGAATTAAGTCTATGTTGCAGGATGTAAGTGTAGTTGGAACAGCATTTACTGTTAGAACAAGCGTAAATGATTCAACAATGGTACATAAAGCGGTTAGTTTAGCTGAAGAGGGAGACTTTTTAGTTATCGATCGTACTGGTGATGTGAAGCATGCTTGTGTTGGAGAGATAGTTGCTTATGCTGCCAATGCTAGAAAACTTGCTGGAATTATTATCGATGGACCATGTACAGATATACAAGCATTAAGAGAAATTGGTATTCCAGTGTTTGCAACCGGCTTATCTCCTATTACAACGAAGTTATATGGACAAAGTGGTGAAATTAATACAGTCATTCAATGTGGCGGCGTAACGGTTTCTCCTGGAGATCTAATTGTAGCGGATGATAATGGTGTGCTTGTTATTCCACAGGACTTGGATTACGAAGAAATTCTGAAGAAGACAGAAGCTAGTGAACAAAGTGAACCTAATACAAAGAAATTATTAGATGAAGGCCAAGTATTAAGTAGTATTACTAGGGCTGACAAATTGATAGAAGAATACGAGTCTAAATTCGGGAGTGTTGTTAAATGAAGCGATTTCTTTTTCTTATAATTAGTGCTTTGATGATTCTCGTTGTAAGCGCTTGCGGCAAGAACGGAGCAGGAGAAGATGAGGTAATTGAATTAAAGTTAGGGACGAAAATGCCACAAGAAACAGCAGAAGGTAAAGGGTTTGATCGCTTTGCTGAATTAGTAAAAGAGAAAAGTGACGGTAAAATGATTGTTAAGGTATATCCTGCTGAGCAACTCGGAACAGGTACTACACAACTCGATAACATGTTGTTAGGCACACAGGATATGTATGGAGAAGGAGCAACATTTCTATCCGACTTTGACCCTAGAATTGAAGTGAGTAGTATTCCTTATTTGTTTAGAGACTTTGAACATTATCAGAAGTTTAATACTGGGGAACTTGGTCAAGAAATCAATGATAAGTTAATATCTGAAGGTGTTAGAATCCTGAACAATGAAAGAAACTTTGTGCGTGGACCATATCGTGTTATGTTGACGAAAGAGCCCGTCAAATCAGTTAAAGATTTAGAAGGTTTAAAGCTTCGTTCATTCGAATCTGCATTTTATTCAGCTGCATATAGTTCAGTTGGAGCTAAGCCGACTGTTGTTGCATGGACAGAAACTTACCTAGGATTGAAACAAAACTTGGTAGATGCTGTTACATCACCTATTTCATTAGTATGGCCAATGAAATTTACAGAAGTGACGCCGTATATGACGATTATCGATGAGTATCCACAAGACGTAGTTATCGCAATGAGTGAGGATCGTTTTTCTAAACTATCCGAAGAGAATCAAGCGATATTAATTGAAGCGGCAAACGAAGCGGGAGAAGACGCTACAAAATTAACTTTAGAAGCAGTTGAAGAGCACCTCAAGTTAATGAAAGAAGAACATAATATTGAGATATTTGAGATTGATAAAGCTGAATGGGGAGAAGCATTTTCTGATTATCACTACCAGTTGGAAAAAGACGGAAAACTTCCAGAAGGTTATGTTGATCGCATAAAAGCAATCGAGTAAAAGGGGGACAATCATATGAAGAAAATACTAGATTGGATTGCCAATATATATTTGATTGTCGCGTTGATTTGTATGGTTGCTTTAATCGGTATACTGACTAGTGAAATAGGACTGAGATACTTTTTTCATCATTCAATGGTTTGGTCCCATGAATTGTTTTCCATTTTAATTTGCTGGATAACTTTTCTAGGATTTGGGAAAATAGTTGTTGAGAGAGAAGATATTTCCATCACATATCTAGTTCAGAAGCTTAGTAAGAGAATGCAGGGATTCGTTATGATGTTTAATAGCATTCTCTTGCTAGCTGCATCGAGTATCATGTTGTTTTATTCAGTGAAATTAACAATTAGTCATATGACCAAAACAACTGTAATAATGAAAGCACCATCTGCTTGGTACTATACACCTTTAGTATTGTTGTTAATACTAGTTGTACTTACGTCGATTTATCATATTTATTTGGCATCTAAGTCACGATTACACTTAGTTGCAATGGAAAAGGGGGAATAAGGAATGGTACTTGCACTAACTTTGTTCCTCGTTTTTCTTTTCTTGCTAGCAATTGGTTTTCCAATCTCGTTCGCGATGGCATTATCGACAATCGTAGCACTAATTATGGGTGGTTATACGTCGGAAGTGTTTTCGCTTATGCTAGTGGAAGGCGTTAAAGGATACACATTGTTGTCAATTCCCCTATTTATATTAGCTGGTAACCTGATGAACTCAGCGGGAATTACTTATCGGATATTCAACTTTGCTACTGCAATGTTGGGACATTTCCGAGGTGGATTGGCTCAAGTTAATATTATGTCGAGTGTAATTTTCGCCGGAATTTCTGGGACTGCTGTTGGTGATCAGGCAGGTTTGGGCGCAATTCAAATGAAGGCAATGTCTGAAAAAGGATATGAAAAATCATTTAGCGCAGCACTGACATTGGCATCATCAGTTATTGGAGCAATTATTCCTCCAAGTGTATCCCTTATTATTTACGCTTATTTAGCAGAAGTTTCTGTAGAGCAGGCATTTATGGCAGGGATAGTTCCTGGTTTATTAATCGCTTTAACATTGTCTATTTATGTCTATGTCGGATCCAAGCGCGGAACAATAGTTACTCCTCCGCCAGAACCGTTTCAATTTAAAGAATTAGTTCGTACATTAAAAGATGGCTTCTTTGCATTGCTTGCTCCTGCTGTTATCCTTGGTGGAATGATGGGTGGAGTAGTTACACCAACTGAAGCTGCAGCAATTGCAGTTGTATATGCACTTTTCTGTGCAGTTATTTATAAAGAGTTTACATTCCCGACGCTAAAGAAATCATTTATTGACAGTGTTGGATCAACAGCGCTAATTATGTTTTTGATAGGTGTTGGAACAGCGATGGGATGGATTATTTCTGCAGAACAAATCCCTTATCTCCTATCAGACGTTTTATTAGGACTAACAGATAATAAATACACAATGCTATTAATTATCAATATCATGCTTTTATTCTTAGGTATGATAATGGAAGGAATACCAATCAAGTTAATTGTATTACCAATTTTATTACCGATTATTGATAGTTTAGGCATTGATCGTGTACATTTTGGAATTGTAATGTCCTTTAACTTACTAATTGGTATGGCTACACCTCCAGTTGGATTAGGGCTTTATGTTATGAGTCGGGTTGGGCAAATATCATTTGAAAGTATTGTTAAGAAAATACTTCCAATGTACGTACCATTATTCATTGCTTTATTACTTATTACGTACTTCCCGCAACTATCATTGTGGTTGCCGAATTTGATACTAGGTAGATAATAGAAGCAATTTTGTGAAAATTAACAATTCCTATAGACTATCTATAGGATAAAATGTAAAATGAGGAGTGTAATACCATTGAAAATTGCAGTAGTTCAACTAAATACAAGAGATGATAAGCAAGAAAACTTAAGGAAAACCGCTACATTTATCGAACAAGCAGCTGAAAGTGGAGCAGAACTGGTATCTTTACCTGAATACTTTAACTTCATGGGGCCAGAATCAGAGAAACCAAAAAACGCTGAACAAATTCCAAGTGGTGAAACAACAACACTATTATGTGGACTTGCTAAAAAGCATGGTATTTATATTCATGCAGGTAGTATATTGGAAGAGTACACTGCTGAGAAATCATACAATACGAGCCTTATGATTGGTCCAGACGGAGAAGTTCTTGAAACATATCGTAAAATTCACTTGTTTGATATTGGCATTGAAGGTCAGGCGACTTATAAAGAGTCAGATACAGTTCAGTCAGGTGATACACCGGTATTTGTTGATTTGCCAGTTGGAAAAGCAGGACTAAGTATTTGTTACGATTTACGATTCCCTGAACTATTCAGAAACTATGCTTTAAATGGTGCAAAAGTGTTGTTTATTCCTGCTGCATTTACACTTTATACAGGTATGCTTCATTGGGAAGTTTTACTACGAGCACGCGCAATTGAAAACCAGTGTTATGTAATCGCAGCTGGTCAATTCGGAACGAACCAACCTGGAAAAGCATGCTACGGTAACAGTATGATTATTGATCCGTGGGGAACTGTTATTGCAAGATCTCCAGAAGGTGAAGGTTTTGTAATAGCGGATATTGATGGGACTACAGTTGAAAAAGCGAGAGAAAGTATCCCATGTTTAAATCACAGAAGACCGAAAGTTTACTAACTTTCGAAGAATGTAGGTGTTTCCAATCGGGGAAAAAGTATATTTAAGAGATGTTGCATATTTAAAAATTAAGGATTTAATTATCCGTGATGAACTGAGTGGCCCAGTTGTATCTGAGAATGAGCTGGCCACACTATTAAATATGAGCAGAACCCCAATTAGGGAAGCTTTGAATCGGCTTCAAAATGAAAGTTTTTTAGAAATTTACCCTAAGCGTGGTATTTATATTAAAGATGTGACAGTGGAAGAAACGATAGATATCATGAACATGAGACTTGCGATTGAACTTTTCTCTATGAACATTATTCCAGATTTATTTCAGGATAGGGATTTGGAGTTTCTAGAAAAATCAATTGTTGAACAGCAAGCAGCAGCCAAAGCTGAAGATGTTTACGAATTTATCAAATTGGATTTGGACTATCATGAACATTTATTAAAAATTGCTGGTAATGAATATTTCGTGAAAACGTTACACAATATAACGGACCGCATATTTCATACTGGTATAAAGATTTTTAAGCGTGATCTGACAAGAATGCAAACTTCGATTAATGATCATATTCTTATTAATGAGAAGCTGAAGAATAAAGATTTCGTAGAAGCCCGTAATGCAATGGAAGAACATATTGCAAGGGGCAAGAAACTGTACCTATTAAGGTAAGGTTAGTATTACAATTAACCAATGCCTTGTTTACACTATTTATCGACCAAGATTGATTACAAATAGAGCATTTCCTGAAATTCTGTGTAATGAAAGACATTCGCAGAATAAAGGAAAGCTCTATATGTATTTCACTAGTAACTTGAGAATGAAATAAGGCGGTTCAATAAATGGAGATAACTGTCGTTATACAATCAATCGCCATCATTTCATTTATGATAATTATTGGGGCTATACTTTCGAGGTCATTTGAATTTAATGAAGATACTAGAAGTGTTTTTATAAGCCTTATTGT
This sequence comes from Sporosarcina sp. CAU 1771, assembly GCF_054482775.1. Lineage (NCBI taxonomy): Bacteria > Bacillati > Bacillota > Bacilli > Caryophanales > Caryophanaceae > Sporosarcina > Sporosarcina sp. CAU 1771. The sequence continues at coordinate 88,915 of NZ_JBTLRN010000002.1, forward strand.
TAATGTAGCGATGCCCTGTATTATTTTATCTAGTATTTTTAATGTTGAGATGGATGGAAATACATTCAAAACAATTATGTTTGTTTTTTGTTTATCTATCGTAATAAATATTGTCGGTATAGGATTGGGTTGGTTACTTTCAAGCGTCTTTTATCCGAATTCAAATAAGAAGAAGGAAATGGCGTTATTATCTGGTCTAGGAAATACTGGTTTTATAGGAATTCCTTTATGTGCTATCCTTTTTGGCCCAGAAGGTGCGCTTTATGCTGCAATATTTGATGCTGGAGTAGATTTTACGATTTGGACAGTTGGCGTTTTCATGCTTCAAAAGAATCGTTTTTTTGCAGTCCAAACATTTAAATCGATGATTAATATTCCGCTCGTCGCAATTGCTGTGGGATTGATTGCTTCTTACTTTCATTTCTCGCCACCACTTTTAATAAAAAGCCTTATTGATCAATTAGCGGCATTAGCGGCACCACTTGCTATGTTTTATATTGGAATCCTTGTTATGACGTTGCAAGGCGCTAAAGTGAAGAAAACAGGACCGCAGACATTACTACCTATTTTTGTGAAGTTGTTACTGTTACCGGCATTGGTTGCTTTATTAATTGGCTATTTGCAATTGGATGTATTGATTGTACAGACAATATTGATTCAAACGATGATGCCGACCCTGACATTGGCTTCTATCTTATTTGCGAAGTACTCAGCTGACGAGGAAATAGGAGCTATAACAGTCGTTTTATCCACCTTGCTGGCATTGCTTACAATCCCATTAATGGTGTATTTAATGAGTTTTGTAGTTGGTTAAGAATCATGGATATTGAAATCCCCCCTTCGTAGCTAGTCTGGCTATGAAGGGGGGATTTTTGCATGTCAATGAATATTCGAATAACACTGAATAAACAACGATTGACAATTAAGTACAGGTTAAATACACTTGAAATGCAAAGCATTACCACGTAAACAAACATTTCGCAGAAGGAAGTGACACATATTGCATATTAAAAATATTGTAGTTATAGGTGGCGGGGTTGTAGGTACTGCTATTTTAAGAGAATTATCGAAATATAAATTGAATGGAATCTTGCTTGAAAAACAACCAGATGTATGTGAAGGAACGAGTAAGGCAAATAGCGGGATTATTCATACGGGTTTTGATGCACCGCCTAACTCTATAGAAGCTAAGTGTTTGGAATTGGCGCGAACAGAGTGGCCGAAGGTTGTCCAGGATCTTAAAATACCTTTCATTCCATGCGGTGCAGTAATGGTGGCTATGACGGAAGAGGAAAAGAGAATAATTAGAGAAAAATATATTCCGAACGCAGCATTGAATGGTGTAAAAGTAAATTGGTGCGAGAAAGAAGAACTACTAGAGATGAATCCTGGAGTGAATGAAAATGCATTGGGTGGCCTTGTTATTCCAGAAGAAGCAATCGCGGATCCATTTTGGGCGACAAGATCTTTTGCAGAAGTTGCGGTACTGAATGGAAGTGAGGTAATACTTAACGCTGGTGTAACAGATATTACACCATTAGAAGAGGGTTCATTTGAAATAATGAGTGAAAACGGAAGAACAATATATGCGGATTATATTATTAATGCGGCAGGTTTATGGTCCGATGACATTGCAAGACTAGTAGGAGATGATAGTTTTGAAATTACTCCTCGAAAAGGTCAGTTTATTTTAACTGAGGAGGAAGTAAAGATTTCGCAAGTTATCCTGCCTGTTCCGACTGAAAAGTCAAAAGGTGCGCTCGTGTCACCTGCAGTATTCGGTGGCTTTTTACTTGGTCCTACTGCAGAAGAACAAATGGATAAATGGGATCGTTCTACAAATCAAAACGGCTTTCAATTTATTCAAGAGCAATGCGAAAAACTAGTTCCAGAAGTATCAGAGTATCCAAGCATTCGCCAGTTTGCAGGTGTAAGGGCAGTCTGTAGTGAGGGAGATTTTATCATTCGACCCGCCACGGCGCATAAGAATTTTATACACGCGGCAGGAATTAGGTCTACTGGATTGTCGGCCTCGCTGGGAATTGCAAAACTTGTAATTGAGCAGCTCCAAAATTCAGGACTCGAATGCATTGAGAAAAATGACTATGAGAAAGAACTTCCTAAACTAGTTGATGAGAATGAAGACAATGGGGAAATAATATGTCTTTGTAGATCAGTAACGAAAAGAGAAATTGTTGAGGCTCTAAATCGCCCAGTTCCTGCAATGACACTGGATGCTGTGAAAAGAAGAACTGGAGCACTATTAGGGCAATGTCAGGGGAATTACTGTATACCATCAATCATTGATCTTATGAATGCAAACCAAATCGTTTCCGAAAATATTGAAAAAGGACTTCAAGGCTCCTACTTGAATAATAAAAGGAGAGAACGTATATGACATATAACGTTGTAATAATTGGCGCAGGAATATCAGGTTTATCAGCCGCACTGGAATTGTCGAAAAAAGGTATTGATCATGTATTAATTCTGGAATACCAAAATACAAGCGGTGGGTTTACTAGAAATTATCATGACCATCAAAGCTTTGAAGAAGAACGAAAGCTAGTTGAAATGTCGAAACAACTCAACTACCCTATTTGGACGAATAGCACGGTCGTGGGCTTATTCCCATCAGGTTTAGATAATGGGAACCATCATATCTATGTTCAAGGAGCAAATGGTAAAGTGGTAATAGAAGCGAAAAAAGTAATAATTGCTACTGGAGCTCTAGAGAAATCTAGAGAACCTCATATGATATCGGGAACTAGACCCGCTGGAATCCTGACACCTTATTTGGCAGTTAGTCTGTTACAAAGAAAATTTATAATAGGGCAAAACGTGGTCATCTTTGAGAATGGGAGAATTACAACCAGTCTAGTGGATCGATTAAAAGAATTGGGAGTTAATTGCATTGTTTTAACCAAAGACTATGTACTCGAGGAAATTCAAGGGGTTAGTAAAGTTGAAAATGTTCGAGTGAGGAATGTCATTACAAATGAAAAAAGCGAATTCAAATGTGATGCTTTAGTTTATAAAAAGGGTAGAATCGCGGGTACTTTCTTTTTAAAAGGGACCCCAATTCATACAAATCAAAGTTATGAAATTGAAGTTACCCATGAGGGGTTAACAAATATACCGAACATATATGCAGTAGGAAGTTGTACTGTATTGGGGAATGACGACCATACGAACTCAATTGATCTAGCAAGAAACCTGTCTGAAAAAGTTTATGAAAAGTTGAATTGAGATGTGGAGAACAATTAAAAAGTGCAAAAGAATTGGCGGATAATATGCAAAATCTCTTTTTGCTGAATAACTAACTGAGGAGATCAGAATATGTTTCAGGATGAAAGACATGAACAAATTATGAAAGAACTTAATCGAAAAAAATCAATTAAAACAGTTGATTTAAGCAAGAAATTTAATGTTACCAGAGAAACAATTCGGAGAGATTTGCAAGAGTTGGAAGAAGAAGGACTGCTGAAGAAGGTGCATGGTGGTGCTATTTTAACAAAAACGAATGTTGAGCCACCTTATTTAAAAAGGAGTCAATTACACCTTGAAGAAAAAGAGGCGATAGCGAAAAGGGCAGCTGATTTAGTTGAGGATGGAGACTCGCTCTATATCGATATTGGGACAACGACGTTAATGATGGTTAACTATCTTCAAGGGAAAAAGAATCTGACCGTCGTAACAAATGGTTTATTGCATGCGGTGGAATTTACAAAGATTGAAGGCACGAAAGTTATTTTAAGTGGCGGTGAAATTCGAGCAGGAGAAATGTCGTTGTCGGGGCCGATTTCTACAAAAGGTATTAAACATCTGTACGTCGATAAATCCTTTATTGGAGTTGGCGGTTTATCAATCGACTCCGGAATAACGGATTATCATGTGCATGAGTCGGAGTTAAGAGCAATTATGATTGAGAACTCTACTGAAGTAATCGCACTTGCAGATTTCTCAAAGTTTGGAGTACGAGCTTTTACTCAAGTTTGTGAAATAAAGGATCTGACTGCGTTGATCACAGATAAGAAGTCTCCTTTGGACATTCTTGAAAGTATAAAGAAATTAAAAGTAAATGTAGATATTATATAGAAGATACTGATTGAAAAAAGGGGTGACATTGTGACTGAGGAATATTTACTTGCTATCGATCAAGGCACGACAGGAACTAAAGTTCTCTTGGTGGATAAAAACTCAAAAATCATAGCAACAGCCTATGAAAAACATACTCAATTTCATCCGAAAACTGGTTGGGTTGAGCATGATTCAATGGAAATATGGGAGAAGGTTAAAAACTGTGTTAAAAGCATTCTTGAAGAATTTCAATTGAATCCGAAAAGTATTAAATCGATTGGCATTGCGAATCAAGGAGAAACGGTAACATGTTGGAATAAAACAACAAAAGCTCCAATTGAAAAAGCTATCGTATGGTCTTGTACGCGTTCGCATGAAATTGCAGCGAACTGGAAACTTGATGGAGATTGGAACGAACGTGTTCATAAGAAGACGGGTTTGAAAATTGATTCGTATTTTTCCGCGTCCAAAATAAAGTGGTATATGGAAAACTCGGAAAAAGTAAAGAAGTCGATTCAAGAAAATACACTTCTGTTTGGAACGCTAGACACATGGCTAATTTGGAAGATGACAGGTGGACAGACGTTTAAAACCGATTCTTCAACAGCATCTAGAACGCTTTTATATAATATAAATGATAAGAAATGGGACGAGGAGATTCTTGATTACTTAGGCATAAACAAACATTGGCTGCCTACTATTTCTCCGACTGTTGGTGATTTTGGTGAAAGTGATCCTGCAACTTTTTTGGGAATCAAAGCTCCAATTCAAGTGAGTATTGTCGATCAGCCAGCCTCTCTATTCGGACATTTATGTATAGATGAGGGGGAGTCGAAATGTACATATGGAACGGGATGCTTTGCTTATGTAAACGTGGGGAATAATCGACCGGTTTTAAAAGACTCAAACACTTTGACTTCGATAGTTTGGGAGAAAGAAGGGGAGACAACCTTTGCGGTGGATGGAGCGGTTTATTCAGCAGGTTCATCTGTGAATTGGGCTATGGAAAAGGTCGGTTTATTTGAAAGTATTGACGAACTGAATGGTTGGTCTAAAAACTGGAATCTAAACGATGCGGAACTTGATCAAAGTCTCCTATTTGTTCCTTCATTAGGTGGACTAGGAACACCGTACTGGAACACGAAAGCAAAAGGAGTCTGGATGGGTATGTCGTACAGCACTTCAAAAGAAGATTTGGCCCGAGCTATTTTAGAAGGAATTGCACATAGGGTAGCAGATACGATAGAGATACTTTCAGAAGAAACAAATACAACGATCACTTCATTGAAAGTCGATGGAGGTTTAATCGACAACGATTATTTGATGCAATTTCAAGCAGATTTGTTGGGGATTCCGATTGTTATTCCAGAGAGTAACGAATCGACCGCGATAGGTGTTGCATTCTTACTTGGTGAAGCCGTTGGATGGTGGGAAACAAAAGACTTATATAAAGACGATTCAATCCGAAAAACTGTTCACCCTAAAATGGATTCCAAAGCTAGAGAAGGTTTAAGGGAGCGATGGAGAAAAACAGTCGCTTTAGTGGATGGATACTATGGAACCGAAAACGAGTAACAAAGACTGAACCAATCCTTAATTGCACACTTGAAAGAAAATTTCTATTTATCTGTTATGATAAATAGAAAGGGGGAGAGCAAATGATTGGTAGAAATGATCCGTGTACTTGTGGAAGCGGAAAAAAATATAAAAAGTGTTGTGGTTCAAAAAGTTCAAACCTTATAGAAATGATAGTAAATGAAGAGCTCGACCGAGTGTTGACTGGTTACTTTGATAATTACCCTAAAGATGAGGATCGTAATGAAATGGTGCTCCTAATGCGAACGTGGGTAAATCGTTTAACAGGGAGCTGGGAAAAACAAGATATCGAAGAGGCTTCTAGTGAGTATTACTTATTCATTCAGAATAAGAAAAGTTGGCATACATATCTTGAAAAACAGCTCGAAAGTGTAACCCGTGAGGCCACAATTAAAGTGCTTAAGCAATGGCACGATCCATTTGTATTGCTTGCAGAAATAATAGAAGTTGGATCCGAACGAATGAAGGTCCGCGAGCTCTTTGGTGAGAATGAATACGAAGTAACACGTAATGAAGGCATGCCGGCAGACATTGGTACATTGATGTTTGGAGTGGTTTTGACCGACCCTAGAAAAGTCGAAGATGGAATCGCACCAATTTCTTCTATGCTCTTCCTAGCAAAATGGAGTAAGCAGACTAAGAAATCCTTGATTGAATTGAGAGACGCAGCTGGCGATAAATCAGTGGAAACCTTTATTCATGAACATATCCTCGACATCTATGAGTTGCTAATTAAACGAAGTATGGCGTCTATGAATGAGCTAGTTGAAGAAGTACTTCAACCGTCTCAACTCCAGGCACTCGAAGCACTTGATTCTACACTTAGAGATTTAAATCAAACTTCAGATTCAAGGGAAATCATGCATAAGTTATCCGTTGCTTACTTTTTGAATGACAATAAAGATGTACCGGTTGAGGGGGATTATTTGGCAGCTGCTGTACAGACAGGTATCAATATTGGTACAGTTCAAGGGCTAGAACGAGAAGATGAGATAATCGAGAAATTACTCAATTCAAAAATGGCCATGCAAATGTATGTTGAACAGCTAACTTCACTTTATTCACAAATGATGGATAGTGGAGAAGAACCCCTTGCTGAACGCTTATACGAAATAGGGACAGATCCACGGCCGACCGAAAAAGCGTTATGGGAAACATCTATGACGACAGGTGGCGTTGTTCAACCTGAAAGAAAGCCGGGAATTGGTGAGGGGCGTGCACAGCTACTTGCATATGAAGCATATTTAGCAGAAGCGGAAGAAACACGCCGGAAACTAGCGAAAAGTGCAGCTGAACTAGGACCTGAAAACTCAGATGTTTTGCTCTTGCAAGCGGAAACGCTGAAGGACTCTACGAACTCTGTCGAGTATTACGAAAAAGCAATTCGTAATGCAAGTAGACTCTTTGAACCCGGCGAAGAGCCTTGGCAAAACATTCCGAATCGACCCTTCATGCGTGCGGCTTTTGCATATGGTGTGCATTTGTTTACTCATGGTGAGTACGATGAGGCGGCTTCAATGTATTTGGATTTATTGAAAATGAATCCGATCGATAATCAAGGTGCAAGGTATGAAGGAGTCGCGTCATTAATTCATGCGAAGCGCTACGAAGAAGCCGCAAAAATTCTCGTAAGATATGAAAAAGGGTCGAATCATGACGCAACCTATCTGTATCTCGATTGGAAACTGGAGTTTGAGGCATCTGCAGGCGAATCCAAAAACGCAGCTGAGATGCTTCAATTGGCGCAAAAAGCAAATAGCCACGTTATGCATCTGATGACGTTTAAAGTGAAGCCGATGAGCTATCCAAGATATGCATCGATTGAGCCTGGAAGTGAAATGGAAGCCAGGTATATTTGGATGTTGTTGAGTGGTGGGGCGCATAGCGGGTGATTTTGTAAAAGTAAATTTTACATCTAATAACTTGGGAATAAAAGGGTATTAAAGTAAGGGCTTCGCATCGTTTATCCAAATCCGATGCGAAGCTTTCTGTTTTCTGTTATATTTAAAGGACTAGTGAAGTTTTGGAAGGTGGAAATACATTGATTGGACGAAATGATCCGTGTCTTTGCGGGAGCGGAAAGAAGTATAAAAGATGTTGTTCTGGTAAGAATGAAAAGTCAGTTGATACTATCATAGATGAAGAACTGGAACGAATTCTATTAGGTGTTTACGACCAAGCTACGGATCGAAACAGTGTGGCCGAATTTGATGGTTATCTGAAGAGCTGGAAAAGTAGGTTAACCGGTTTTATTGAAGAGGGAGATATTGACGTTGCTGTAAGTGAATATTTTCTATTTATCGCAAGGGAAGATATCTGGAAACAGCATTTATTAAGAGTGCTTAATACTAAAATTCGTAGTGCAACACGCGCTGTTGCTGAATTGTGGCAAACACCAATCGTTGTATTTGGTATGGTTAAAGAAGTTCAAAATGGGTTCATAGAAGTTGAGGAGATTTTAGGCGAAGGCACATACTTTCTAGAGAAACGTGAAGGTGTGCAAATTGAAAAAGGCACAGTAGTCTTTGGCCTTGTTTTATCAAATACTCGGATTCATCCTCAAGGGGTTGTTCCTGTCACGTCGCTCTTGATTATTCGTAAGGGAAGCGAAGCGGTAATCAGTAAAGTAGTGGCACTTGCTGAAAATAGTGGACTTAATGAAAGTAGACTATTTTACAAGGAGCATATGCTGGACGTCTATAGCTTAATAATGGAAGTCGATAACAAGCCTGTAGAAGAAGTAATTGAACAAGAACTAAGCGAAGTTCAGAATACAGTGCTCGATTTATTAGTTAGTAAGCTAGAAGAAACGAGTGCGACTTCCGAAGAACAAAAAGCTGTGAAAAGCATAGGCCTAATGTATTTACAGAAGGAGCAACCTAATTTTCGGAAACCGGATGTTGTCTCAGCGGGATTGTTCCAATCTGGTATCTATTTAGGAATCCTCAAGTTGGATATGACTCAGACTGAGGTCGCGAAACTTTTTGAAGTATCTGTTGGGGCCATGACAAAACATGCGGAGAAAATTACTGATTATACATTTGAAGAACATGTGAAGCAAGCCATGAATAAATGAAGGTACTAAATCTAAATGAATTAAGTGAATTTAACATGTGAAGATCTGGTTTAATAGGTAAAGTATGGATGTACAATAAATAACGTTGGTGAAAAAATCCCAATCCCTTTTTAAAGAGATTGGGATGGAATTTCGCTAACGTCTTTTTATTTTCCTAACAGAAAACAAGGAAGATTACCTGTAAAGTTAAATTTGCTTTATGCAATACGAGTAATTCCTATTTAAAGTTTCTAATCTTTTACTTTATCCTTTTTTTCTTGTACATTTCAACATACCCCAAAATATCCACAACATACCCTTTTGCTTCCACTTCATAATCCGTCTCCACAAAAGCTTCCCTAAACGAGAGGACCACAGATTCCAGTAGGAAAGTTCTTGGTTTTTCAGAATGTAGCTCCTCAATTAAAAATTGCAGGCATTCCTTTCCACTTAGGGATGCATCTTTTTCCAAGGCATTATAAAACCCACTTAGTTGCACAATTAAATCTTGCTTGGTCACACTACCCTTTTCCACGATACAAAATAGATCCTCCCGTAGAAAAGCATCTTGTGAGTCCATCATTTCAACGATTATGGTTTCGATTCTGCGCATGATAAACGGAACCAATTTTGTCAAATCAATCATTTCCTGCATGTCCATTTTCCATGCCAATAACATCTGCTGCATCATGCCATACACGAAAACCGCACAATCAGCGGCATATGGTGTGCCACTATCACCATAAATATCGATAAGTCGGTGGGTTAGCCATGAAAGTTCAGCAAGATGTTGATTTTTGACAAAAGTCTTTAGATCAGAATCTTCCGAGTGAATTGCATTCTCGAATATGGGAAGTAAATTATATTCTCGTGTGACTTGCATGCGAGCAAGAATTTGTTTGCTAAGAATGTCCTTATCAGAGATATCTTGTCCGATTAGTAATTCGCGTCGTCGTAGCGTGACCTCGTCTCTTGCACGTTCTAAAATAGCAACAAGGCATTCGTTTTTCGATGAAAAGTAATTGTAAAATGTCCCTTTTGATATGTTGGATTCATCTAAAATTTCTTGTACGGACGTTCTTGAGAATCCTTTTTCTATGAAAAGACGCTGTGCTGTTAATAAAACTTTTTGTTTTCGTTCAATCATGGGATTCATCCTTATACTCATAGTCTATTTATATAGTACGCTTCAAAGTCTTTGTTATCAACAGATTTGAATGATTGGTATTAAAGTGTTGAAAAGGTTGGACTATAGGTATAAGATATTGAAGTGACTCTTTTTATCTAGAATGTTTGAGTGGGGGAATATAGATGGATCTTAAAAAAATGCATGAAAAACCGCCTTATGGCATGTTGGCGATCTTGTTTATAGGTGCGTTCGTTGCGTTTCTAAATAATACGTTATTGAATGTCGCTTTGCCGACGATTATGGATGAGTTCAAAGTTAAACCGTCTGAAGTACAGTGGTTGACTACGGGATATATGCTTGTTAATGGAATTTTAATACCAGCAAGTGCTTTCTTTATTCAAAAGTTTACAAATCGAAGGTTGTTTATAACCGCGATGTCGCTTTTCACAATGGGTACGCTTCTTGCAATGCTTGCACCATCATTTGGCGTGCTTGTTGGGGCGCGTATGGTTCAAGCATCTGGATCGGCAATGATGATGCCATTACTTATGAACATAATGTTGACGGCCTTTCCAATCGAACGCCGTGGAGCAGCGATGGGCATGTTTGGACTTGTAATGTTTACAGCACCGGCGATTGGTCCGACACTTTCGGGATGGGTAATCGAGCATTACACATGGCGAACGCTTTTTGGCATTGTCCTTCCGTTTGCGATTATGACGCTTGTTTATTCAATCTTTAAGTTGCGTAATATTACACCAAATCGAGATATGAAGTTAGACGTATTCTCACTTCTTTTGTCGAGTATTGGTTTCGGTGGGCTTCTATATGGATTTAGCTCCGCGGGTGATAAAGGCTGGGATGCGCCGATTGTTTATGGAACGATTGTTATTGGTGCGATTGCGCTAGTGACGTTCATCGTACGCCAGCTACGGATGGAAGAGCCGATGTTGGACTTCAGGATTTATAAGCATCCAATGTTTGCTTTATCTTCTGCGATATCGATAGTGTTATCCGTTGCAATGTTTTCTGCAATGATATTGACACCACTTTATGTGCAAACGGTCCGTGAAATCTCACCATTTCATTCCGGTATACTAATGCTTCCGGGTGCGATTCTTATGGGAATCATGTCACCGATTACCGGGAAGTTATTTGATAAATACGGTGCGCGTGCGATGGCAATCATTGGATTATCTTTGACGATTATTACGACGTTTTATTTAAGTAAGCTAAATATGGAATCGGGTTATTACTATATAATGATGCTTTACACAATTCGAATGCTCGGGATTTCATTGGTAATGATGCCTGTAATGACAAATGGATTGAACCAGTTGCCTATGATTTCGAACCCACATGGAACAGCGATGAATAACACGTTGCAGCAAGTTTCGGGGGCGATTGGTTCCGCGCTACTTCTGACGATTATGACGAAACGGATGGAATCAGCGGGTACTACTTTATTTGCTGAAGCGCAAGCGGCTGGGAATGTTCCAACTAGCGCAGAAGGACTTAAACAATTGGAGCACGAACTTGGGAGCCTAGCGATGCTCGATGGAATTAATTTTGCCTTCTTTGTTTCCACTTTGGTTGCAGTTGTGGCTTTGCTTTTAACGTTCTTCATTAAACGTGTTGTGCCACCGAAAAGTGAGGGTGCGTACGATCAACCCGAAGTGTAACGAACAATCTTAATTGCTATTGAAATGACAAGCCTCGCATCGGTCCAGTTTACAAACCGATGCGAGGCTTTTGCTTGCTCAATAAAGGAGTTTGTCAAAAGAATGTCGAAAAAGTATTGAAACGAACTAATTTTATCAGTAGTTCATAACATAAAGTAAAGAGTGGAAATTGTGCTTATGTAAACAATTCAACAAATGGCAACGTCCAACGTAGACAGATAGATATCGACCAACAACTAGTAAGGGGATGATGACATGAAAGTTGTAGTTCTCGGAGCGGGGTTAATGGGAAAAGAGACGGCGCGCGATCTAGTGAAAAGCGACGATGTCCAAAAGGTGTATTTAGCAGATTTAAATATCAGACAGGCTGAAGACTTTGCTGAAGAAATGATGAATGACAAACTTGATATCCTTCTTTTAGATGCATCAAACGATCAACAATTAGCAGATGTGATGGCACTTGGGGATGTCGTTATCAATGCACTTTTCTATACATTTAATGAAAAAGTTGCACGCACTGCGATAGAGGTTGGTGTCCATTCAATCGACTTAGGTGGACATATCGGCGGAGCTACAGAAGCGGTACTTGGATTCTGCGAGAAGGCGAAGGCGAAGGGGGTTACGATTATCCCGGACCTCGGGGTTGCACCAGGAATGATTAATATACTTACTGGTTACGGTGCGAGTAAATTGGATAACGTACATTCGATTAAACTCTATGTAGGTGGAATTCCGGTTGAGCCAGAACCACCACTGAATTATAATGTTGTATTTTCGTTAGAAGGTGTTTTTGATCATTATACGGAGTCTTCACAGGTCATCCGAAATGGAGAATTGAAAGTGATTCCCTCGTTATCAGGAATTGAGCATATTCATTTTGAGAAGTTTGGAGAATTAGAAGCGTTTCATACATCAGGCGGAACATCCACATTGACAGAATCATTCCCGAAAGTCGATACCCTAGAGTATAAAACAATTCGTTATAAAGGGCACGCAGAGAAGTTCCAACTTCTTGTCGATTTAGGGTTGTTATCGCGTGAAAATGTTGTGATGATTAACGGTAGAGCTATTAAAGTGCGTGATGTTATGCGCGAACATTTATCAGCGAAGCTTCGACTGGGTAAAAAATCGGATGCGGTTCTTTTAAGAGTGATTGTGAGCGGGGAAAAGGATGGCTCTCCGATTACGTATGAGTATGAGCTGATTACTGAAAAAGATCTAACTGTAAATGAAACAGCCATGGCGCGCGCAACTGCAAATACCGTTTCTGTTGTAGCGCAGATGATTGGAAATGGAACGATTCATAAACGAGGGGTTTATCCACCAGAAAAAATTGTTCCTGGAGCACATTATATAGAAGAGATGAAAAAGCGTGGAGTCGCTATTCAAGAGGTTAAGAAAACATCGAATAGATTGGTTTGAACTAACAGCACTTCTTTGGATGAAAATTCCGAAGGGGTGTTTTCTATGAAACATGTAACTATTTTACGTGTTTTCAGTCAAATTCAACGAAAGGGGGACTATCTATGTCTAAGAAAATATTTTTATCTATAGGATTAGCTCTCTTGCTTTTCAATTTACCCGCTTGCGGAACAAAAATGAAGACTGAAAACACGTGGGTTTCTACTGACGTAGATTTTGGCGAGAAAGACTATGAAAAGGTCACAGCTGCCAATAACGAACTCGGTTTTCATCTAATGAAAGAAATCGAAGTGGACGAGCATCACAACGCATTCATTTCTCCAACAAGTGCCTTCATGGCATTGTCGATGGTTTATAACGGTGCAGATGGGGTTACGAAAGAAGAGATTTCGAAGGTGCTCGAAGTTGAAGGAATGGATAGCTCAGAATTAAATAAAGCGAATGCATCTTTGATGTCGATGTTAATGAAGAACACGAATGGAATCCAACTAAGTGTAGCAAATTCGATTTGGCTTAATGAGAACTTTCATTTTCAAGAGGACTTCTCGAAAAAGAACATGGATTATTACAATGCAGAAATACAAGAAATCAATATATATGAGGACGATTCCGTAACGCGCATCAATGACTGGGTAAAGGACGCTACGAATAAGAGAATCGACGAAATTGTAGAAGCACCGTTAGATCCAGATCTTGTTGCAATTTTATTGAATGCCATTTATTTCAAGGGTGATTGGACATATGAATTTGATGAAAAACAAACAGAAAATCGCTCGTTTTATTTGCGGGACGGAAAGACGAAAGAGATTCCACTCATGTCGTTACGGAAAAAGTTGAACTACTTGGAGAATGAAGAATTCCAAGCGGTGAAATTGCCTTATGGCGAAAAAGAAATGAGTATGACAATCTATTTACCGAAGGAAACATCTAGTTTAGATGAATTCAGCAAAACTTTAACGAATGAAAACTGGTCAACCTGGAATGCATCGTTTGGCGAAGAAGAAGGAACCGTTTTATTACCGAAATTTCAGTTGGAATATGAAATCGAGTTAAATGAGACACTTAAAACACTTGGAATGCCATCTGCTTTTGACCGTGAGGCGGTATTCACAAAAATGATTGATGAGGATGTTCCTCTCTGGATTAGTAAAGTGAAACAAAAGACCTTTATTGATGTGAATGAAAAAGGAACGGAAGCCGCGGCAGTTACATCCGTAGAAGTAGTTACAGAGTCTGCGCCAGCGAATCCTCCTTTTCATATGGAAGTAAATCGCCCATTCTTTTTGGTGATTACAGATGAGCAGACGAATGCGATTCTATTCATGGGGAAAATTTCAGAACCTCTAGAAGCGAAGTAATTAATTTTCATGAAACCATTGCTTCTCACATACGTATGTATAGGAAATAGGCTTGTCAGAAAGGGAGTTGTCTAGATGAGTAAATACACCATTAAGGAGTTCATTCAACAGACGAAACAAGATGATCGGGAGAACGAGTATTTCGAGTTGGAAACACCAAGAATTCTGGAAGTAAATTTGGCTGGTCACGTATGGGCAAAAACGGGTTCAATGATTTCATATACAGGTGGAATTAAGTTCGAGCGTGAACGAGTATTGGAGCACGGTGTAGGACAAATGTTTAAAAAAGCATTTACAGGTGAAGGCACTTCTTTAATGAAAGCAAGTGGGAACGGCCGCTTGTATTTAGCTGACCAAGGAAAGAAAATTACTATTTTTGATTTAAATCATGAGTCAATTACTGTGAACGGAAATGACCTTCTTGCATTTGAGCCCAGTATTGAGTGGGACATTAAATTAATGAGAAAAATGGCAGGCATGGTGTCGGGTGGATTATTCAATGTAACACTACAAGGTAAAGGAAAAGTGGCGATTACATCTCATTATGAGCCGCTAACTTTACTTGTACGTCCGGGTGAGTCGATTATTACAGACCCGAACGCAACCGTTGCTTGGTCAGGAAACCTACAACCCGAATTTCGAACGGATATAAGTTTCCGAACATTTTTAGGCAGGGGAAGTGGCGAATCCATTCAAATGGAGTTCACTGGGGAAGGTTTTGTGATCGTTCAGCCGTTTGAAGAGGGTGTCGTTACGCCAAATCCACAGTAATTTAGCTAAAAACTTCTGAAGTGAGTTTGACTTTAGGAGTTTTTTTGGTGTGATTTGGTAGGGCTAAAGTGTGTGTTCGCCGATAAAAGTGAGTGATGCGCCGATATGTGGGGGAGACCCGCCGATATCCAGTGCACAACCGCCGATAACGGGTGCGATACCGCCGATAAAGCGGATCCACGCGCCGATATCCGTGATCCGGTGATAATGCTAACTTCGGGAGTTTTCACATGTGTAAAAAGTGATCCAAAAGACCTCGTTCGCCGATAAAAGCATGTGACGCGCCGATATCCGACGTACAATCGCCGATAACGGGTGCGATACCGCCGATAAAGCGGATCCACGCGCCGATATCTGGAACCCGGTGAGAATGCTAACTTCGAGAGTTTTCACGTGTGTAAAAGGTGATCCAAAAGACCTCGTTCGCCGATAAAAGTGGGCGATGCGCCGATATGTGGGGCGGACTCGTCGATATAGGGTGAACAACCGCCGATAACGGGTGCGATACCGCCGATAAAGCGGATCCACGCGCCGATATCTGGAACCCGGTGAGAATGCTAACTTCGAGAGTTTTCACGTGTGTAAAAGGTGATCCAAAAGACCTCGTTCGCCGATAAAAGTGAGTGATGCGCCGATATATGGCACGGACGCGCCGATATCCGGCGCACAACCGCCGATAACGGACCCAATACCGCCGATAAACCCCCAGCACGCGCCGATATCCCGACTCCGGAAGAAAAAGCTTGCAAACTTTCGTTACAAAGCGTAATATAATGACTAGATGACCGATACCGTAATTTAGTCAGTCAACCATGAAGTTGAAGAAAGTGAGGTGTAGATATGGACCGTAGACAAGAGATTTTAGAGGCTGCAGCAAAATCCTTTTCGCTCTTTGGATACAAAGCGACTACGATGGATCAAGTTGCTAAAATTGCAAATGTAGGAAAAGGAACAATTTATACGTTTTTCGCTAATAAAGAAGAGCTCTTCAATGCAATAGTCGTAAAAATGATTCGTGAGATGAAAGCGGAAGCAGATAAAGTAGCTGTTGAAGGTGCTTCTTTTGAAAGCAATGCACATGCAAGATTAATGCAAATGCTTAAATTTAGAAATACCCACCAATTGTATGCCAAGTTAATTGATGAAGAAAAGGAACTTCGTACGCCAGCGGTTGGGGAAGTACTTGAAGAAATTGAAAATAAAATCGTAGACTATATTGAAACGAAGATAAAAAAAGGGATTCAAACAGGGGAGCTAAAGCCTTGTGATACTGAACTTGTAGCTTACTTATTGTTTAAAGCATATTTTGCCCTCGTTTCAGATTGGGGACGTACCCATGAAGAAGAGTTAGGTGAGGAAAGAATTGCGGCGTTGCTAAGTGAGACCATTTTTAAAAGTCTCTTAGTTTGAGGCTTCTTTTTATTCAAATAAATGACTGATTGAGTGTAATGGTCAACCAGTTTTACAGGAGGACAAATTATGAAGAAAACAATGACATGGGCAGAATGGAAGGGAATTTTCAAGTCAAGGAAAATAATGATCCCAATGATCGCCATTTTGTTTATTCCAGTACTATATGCAGGTATGTTTTTATGGGCGTTTTGGAACCCTTATGCATTGATGAGTGAATTGCCGGTTGCAATCGTCAATCTTGATGAAGGGGCGGAAATGGATGGAGAAGAACTAGCCCTCGGAAAAGAATTAACGGATAAATTAGTAGATGGTAACCAATTTCAATTTGTGCAAACTTCTTTAAGTGAAGCAGAGGAAGGGTTAAAAAACCAAGATTATTATGTCGTTATTGAAATACCGGAAAACTTCTCAGCTCACGCAACAACGCTTCTGGACGATAACCCAGAAAAACTCCTGATTTTGTATAAACCAAATGAAGGATTCAATTTCTTGTCTGGGCAAATTGCTGAAACTGCAATGGATCGAATTCGTGCAGAAGTGAATGAAAATGTGGCTTCAACTTATGCAGAAAAGTTATTTGATTCCATACATGAGTTAGGCGATGGATTCGGTGAAGCAGCTGACGGTGCGGGAGAATTACATGACGGGGCAAGCGAATTAGCTTCCGGTTCAGAAGAGTTGAAAGGGTATCTTATAACATTAGCTGAGAGTACGATTACTCTTGCAGATGGATCCGATAAACTTTTAGCAGGGGCTAGTGAGGCTGCAAAAGGCGCCAATGATTTGCATACTGGCATGGGGGCTTTGTCAACAGGATCTACCGAGTTACTTTCTGGAGCTAGCGAAGCTTCAAAAGGTGCGACAGCCTTGAATGAAGGCGTAAGTACTTATACAGAAGCTGTCAATCAGTTAACAACTAGTTACAGTAAAATAGCAGAAAAAGAACAAGAGTTAGGAGTGGCCCTTTCTACTTTAGATAAAAAAACATCAGAAATTAGCTTAGCTATTGCGGAACTTTCAAAAGGATCATCCAACTTAAGTGGGGGGATTGAGCAACTTGCAGCTGGACTTGCGCCAATTATTCAATCTCTTCCTGAAGAACAACAGGCTGTTTTACAAGCCACACTAGATCAGGTTGCACAAGGAAGTGCTGATTTAACAAATGGAATGCAGCAAGTAGCCAAGAGAACAACAGCTTTGCATTCTGGAACTTCAGAACTCTCTTCCGGAGCAAATCAACTTGCCCAAGCCCATAGCCAAGCACTTAATGGTCTTGAAACACTCAACAATTCTTCAGCTCAACTTGTTGAAGGTGCAAAAAGTCTTGCCACAGGTAATGCGGCATTAGCAACTGGTGCACAGCAGCTTGCTGAAGGCATCGACAAAGCACAGTCAGGCTCATCTATTTTGGCAACTGGCCTCACGACATTGACAGAAGGAACGGGAACTCTTAAATCAGGAACTGATACACTTGCCTCAAAATCTCAAGAGTTAGCAACAGGATCCACTACGCTTGCGGATGGAATGGCGGAACTGGATAAAGGTGCATTAACACTGAAAGAAAAGTTAGTAGAGGCAAATGAAACGGCAAGCGAAATTCAACCAACAGAAAAAACCTATGCAATGGCAGCAGCGCCTGTAGATGTTGAAAAGGAAAGCATCAACGAAGTACCAAACTATGGTACTGGATTTGCTCCTTATTTCTTATCACTCGGATTATTCGTGGGTGCGCTACTTCTATCCATTGTATTCCCACTAGTTGAACCAGCGATTAAGCCGACAGGTGCATTGCGTTGGTTTGCTAGTAAAGTATCCGTATTAGCGATTGTAGGCTTGCTTCAGGCACTCATAGCGGTTGGCATTGTCAAATTTGCACTTGGAATGGAGACAGTCAATACACCATTGTTTGTTTTGACAGCCATACTCACTAGCTATACATTTATAGCGCTCGTTCAAATGCTAGTATCGATTTTCAGCGATGTTGGACGCTTTATCGCTATTCTCATTTTAATTTTGCAATTAACAACAAGTGCAGGAACATTTCCTTTAGAATTAATTCCAGCACCGTTACAAATCTTTAACGTATTCCTTCCAATGACTTATTCTGTTCATGCATTTAAGGCATCAATTTCAACAGGAGATTTTTCTTTCCTGTGGGCCAATAATGGAATATTAACTGGGTTTACAGTGGTTTGTTTGGCAATCACGTTTGGTTACTTCAAACTAATTTATACAAAGAGACATTCAAACCAAACAGTATCTGCATAACTAACAGAAGTATCCTTTCTTAGTGAAAGGGTACTTTTGTTGTTTATAAATCAATGTCATAGCAAGCGACGAAATCATTGCGATTCTCTTCGTGGAGTAGATTTAGGGGATTTTTACAAGCATGGAAAAACCGCAATTGCCAGAGCAATTGCGGTGAAGTGGAGATGTGTTTCTTCGAGAAGAAAGCTTAGTTATCCAATCTTTCTATAATCGTAGCGTTAGCCATACCCATTCCTTCACAGATGGCTAAGAGTCCGTAACGGCCACCTGTTCTGTGGAGACGATGTATTAACGTGGTCATTAACTTTGTACCTGTTGCACCAAGAGGGTGTCCCAATGCGACAGCGCCACCATCTACATTGAGCTTTGCTGGATCTGCGCCTAATTCTTTTAACCAAGCCAATGGCACAGGTGCAAATGCTTCGTTTACTTCATACGTATCCATATCTTCAATTGACAGGCCTGCTTTTTCCAATACTTTTTGAGTTGCTGCAATTGGTCCTGTTAACATCAAAGTTGGATCTGATCCAATGACACTTCTAGCTATGATGCGAGCTTTAGGTTTAAGTCCCAACTCTTTTGCTTTATCTGCTGACATTAGTAAAACTGCTGATGCACCATCACTCATTTGACTCGCATTACCTGCTGTAATGACACCATTTTCGTCAAAAACAGTTTTTAATCCTCCGAGTACTTCCATTGTAGTACCTTCTCTTGGACCTTCGTCTTGATCGAAGATGATAGTTTCACCATCTTTGCTAACTGTCACAGGAACAATTTCCTCTTTGAAATTACCGTTCGCAATTGCTTTAAATGCTCTTTCATGACTTTGAACAGAAAACTCATCGAGCTCTTTTCTAGATAAGTTAAATTTCTCTGCAACTTTCTCGGCTGAAACACCTTGGTTTACAATTTCGTGTTTATCCGTCAATTTTGGGCTTAATGTTGCTTCTCTTACGTTAGAAAACATAGGTTCACGTGTCATGCTTTCCGTTCCGCCTGCGATAACGATTTCCATATCTCCAGATGCAATTGCCTGTGCTCCAAAATGAACAGCCTGTTGACTTGATCCACATTGGCGATCAATTGTTACACCGGGTACATGGATAGGGAAGCCAGCGATTAATAAAGATGTTCGTGCTATATTCGACGCTTGCTCTCCTGATTGAGTTACACAGCCTAGAATGACATCTTCTACTAGGCCTGGATCAATTCCAACTTTATTTACAAGTGCGTTTAATGTCTCTGCCGCTAATTCGTCAGGTCTTGTTTCAGCTAAGGCACCTTTTCTTCGACCAACTGCTGTTCTTACGGCTTCTACGATTACGACTTCTCTCATTTACTATTCCACTCCTTATATGATTAGTAATATTTATTTAATTGCTTTTCTAAAGTGATTGAAAGATTTATTAAAGCTTAAAGCTATGAAATCTAATAAACTAGTTGTTACTAGTCTTTGAAAAGAACTTATTGATTTTTAGCGAGAAGACAATCGAGTGCCTCCATCTAGGCGAATAACTTTACCGTTGATATACTCGTTCTCTGTCATAAAGAGTGTTAGAGATGCGTCTTCATCCGGTGCAATTGTATTAATTCGGATGCCGCAACTAGATAAGTCGCGGGCAGTCGGCAAGGTCATATATCCTACACGATCACTCCCATTTCATTTTCCGAATATATTTTTTCCGATAACTTCTTTCATGATTTCGGATGTACCTCCGTAGATACGTTGGACTCGTGCATCAACAAATGCTCTTGCTACTGGATATTCTTGCATGTATCCGTATCCGCCAAAAAGTTGCAAGCAACCATCTGTAATTCTACCTTGGGCTTCCGAACACGAAAGTTTCGCCATGCATGCCATTTCTGTATCCAATTCTCCATGTTCAACAAGACGTATGCATTCATCCACAAACGTGCGGTGCAAACGAACTTCTGTCTTCATTTCAGCAATTCGGAAACGGGTATTTTGAAAATGGCTAATTGGTTTACCAAAAGCTTCTCTCTCCTTGACGTAGTCAATTGTAAGTTCCAGAATACCTTCCATTGCTCCCTGAGAACCAACGGCTATAATAAGGCGCTCTTTGGAAAGCTCCATCATTAAAATCTCAAAACCGCGATTCAAAGTTCCTAATACTTTTTCGGCGGGCACAACAACATCCTCCATATATTGTTCGGATGTGTCACAGGCATGTAGGCCAATCTTGTCTAAATTTTTTCCTTTCGTAAAGCCTTTACTTGGAAGGTCGACGATAAATAAAGTAGTTCCTTTTGCACCGGAAACATTCAAATCGGTTCGGGCAGCGACTACGACAAAATCACAATGTTGTCCATTAGTGATAAAGGTTTTAGATCCATTTAGAATATAAGCATTTTGCTCTTCATCAAAAATAGCTGTTGTTTTAATGCCTTGAAGGTCACTCCCGGCGTTTGGTTCAGTCATTGCGATCGCGCCTATTAACTCTCCAGTAGCCATCTTGGGTAAGTAGTGGTTTTTCTGATCTTCTGTTCCTGAATTTAATAAATAATGCGCGACAATATTCGAGTGTACTGAAATGTTTGTTGAAATAGCTGAGTAATTTAAATAACAAAACTCCTCTATAAGAGCTGATGAATATGTGAAAGGGGCACCCATTCCACCATACTTTTCCGGAATGTCAATGCACAACAAACCCTCCTCGCCCAATGTATTCCAAAGTTCTCTTGGAATATTTCCGTCTTTTTCCCACTTTAAGTAGTCAGATTCTAAATGCTTTTTAGAGAATGCCTGTATTGATTTTTTGAAAAGCTGTAGTTCGTCCTTACTTACTGAATCTATTTTCACCATGACATGAGTACACCTCTAATCTATTTGTTTTTTGGCTCGAACAGATACTTCACTGAGATACTGCAGCTACTTGTTCGCGCAACTTGAATTTCATTAATTTCCCGGAAGCGTTCCTAGGAAGCTCGTCCTCGAATAGTATTTTTCGAGGGATTTTGAATGCAGATAAATTTTTTCTGCAAAAGCTTTCTAATTCTGTAGTATCAATTAATTCTCCAGGCTTTTGCACAATTATTGCCGTTACAACTTCGCCCCAATGTGTATCCGGCATTCCGATGATTGCGACATCAGCAATTTGTGGGTGTGCACTTAATACGTTTTCAACCTCTACGGAGTAAACATTTTCTCCGCCAGAGATAATCATATCCTTGCTTCTATCTACGATATAAACAAAGCCATCTTCGTCTGTCATTCCCAAATCGCCTGTATATAGCCAACCATCTCGGAGTGTATCAGCTGTTTCTTTAGGCTTTTTATAGTACTCTTTCATTATCGTAAAGCCTCTTAAAAGAAGCTCCCCAACCTCACCTGCTTTTGCAATACTTCCATCTGGTAAGACAAGTTTTGATTCTGTTAGGAATAATCCATCTTTTCCGGCAGAACCAACTTTCGTTTTATGGTCCTCCGGAGATAAGTAAATACCTGAGGGTCCTCCTTCTGTTAGACCGCACAAGCTGTAAAAGTTGGGTGACTTGAAAAAAGTCATGCATGCGCTAACTTGAGAGGAGGACATTGGTGCTGCACCATACGTAAATCTTTTAATGGAGGAAACGTCATAGTTGTCCTTATCCTTAAAATTAAGCAACGCTAAGTAAATAGTAGGTACTGCAAAGAAATTAGTAATTTTAAACTTTTCAATGTCTCTGAAAACTGCAGCAGGATCAAAATCGCGGTGGATGACATGTGTACCGCCTAGTGAGAAGCCAGAAACTAAGCAAATAGCTAGCTGTGCCGCATGAAATAACGGTGCGATATGAATAAATCTTTCATCCGATGTATAGCCAAGCGTTCCAGTCATTGTAAAAACTGAATTTATGGTTCTCTGGTGATCAAATAAAGTCCCTTTTGGATTACCGGTTGTTCCTGAAGTATACAAAATTTGAAGATCATCCGTGTTAGCGATTTCAATTTCTGGGTTAGCATCGTTTTCAGATGAAGCAGATTGTATAGATAAGTTCCCATTAGTGACTGCATTTTCAGTTATGAGTACTTGGCGGATTGCGGGAACATTTATTCGCGCTGCTTCAACCACTTCCTCGAATTCGGAATCAGAAATGACCATGACGCTATCTGATTGATCCAAAATATATGTGATTTCTCGTTCGACTAATCGAAAATTCATTGGAACGATGACAGTACCAATCTTAACGCATGCATAATAAGCAATTGCGAAATAATCGGAGTTCTTTAACATTAAAGCAATCTTTTCACCTTTTTTAACGCCTTGATCTATCAATCCATTTGCGAAGCGATTTACAGTCTTATTAAATTCGTCGTATGTGTACGACCTTTCATTGTAATAAAGCGCCATTTTGTCAGGGTGCTTACGTGTGTTTTGCTCCAATAACTTTGCAATATTCATAATCGAATCCTCCTGTAAAGCGAATTTTTTATATGCAGTAAATAAGAATGGGGACAAGTATATCAGTTGTTTTTGATTCGCTAGAATGGAAAGCTACTTGTTCTTTTTTAGGTTCGTTACTAAAATATGCAGTTTGAGAAAACGGTTATTTTTAATGCCGAGCACCAATTATTTGTAGGCGCTTACAAAGGCATAATTTAGTAGATTTGGAAATTTAAAATAAGTTTTCAAAAGCACTCTATAAAAATGTATAGAGTTAGTATGATAGTTATGATGAGTGGAACTACTAACTGCATCCTATGAAACTTTTTAAATGCTTAATAAAGTAGCTTGTTCCGAGTGTAATCTTCTATTGGCTACCCTTTGTGCATTACATACTCTTGTTCAATTAAAGTAAATATTCAAAAATTATGGAACACAAAGACTATTGTATCACATGAAATTCAGTTTGACATATATACTAGTATTATTATTTGTAACATTTTTTTCAAGCGACTAAAATATGAGCTCCGTAGGGGCAAACTTGGTGAGGAGTCTTAGGGAATTTATCGTAAATAAGTGAATTCACTTATTTTCTATTTGGAAACTGTACATAGATTTAATTAGTTTTTCTAGTCTTGATATAAATAATAATTTTTGATGTTTGAACTGTATTTTAAAGTCTGATTATTTCGACAGATTTGATTATGTTCGTTAAAATACGCACTAGTAATAAAAAGAACGTTTTATTGAAAAAGTTTGGTTGGTAAATTGCAACAATAAGTTAGCCACCTAGATAAAATCCAGTGTATTTATGAATGGGGACTGTTTTCCCCCACCCTTAGAAAGCTGTTTTGACCTTGAACTTATTCCTGAAATGCTAAGCTAATTTCGCTAACTCCTGTTCAAAAAGAACTGCTGGTTGTTGATAGTCTAGAATCCTTCTCGGCAAATTATTTAACCTCTGATAAATCCGTTGGATAGCTTCTGTTGAGTAATCAGAAATCGCCTTTCCCTTCGGGATATATCTTCTGAGAAGACCATTGTGCCGCTCATTTGAACCTCTTTCATACGGAGCGTAAGGGCGAGCGAAATAGACATCTGTGACATCTTTTAAACTCACTTCTAGATTGGAAAACTCACTGCCGTTATCAGATGTAATTGTCTTAAATACTTGTGGGAACAGTTCACCAAAATCTTGTTGTAATTGGTTCATAGCGTAGTCAACTGAATCATGATCTTGATCGTCAAGTAGGATGGCGTAATAGTTTCTGGTTTTACGTTCAACGAGGGTCAGTAATGCGTTATCATCCGATTTTTTCCCCTCAACAGTATCAATTTCCCAGTGACCGAATTCAACTCTTTCTTCAATTTCAAGAGGGCGGTCAGCAATACTTGTACCTAAAACACGACGGTTTTTCCGGATGCGTTTGGTCTTTGTATTTAGCCTTGTTTTCATAGACAAGTCAATGTTTCGAACGCTTAATAAGTCCAAATCGATATAGTTATAAAGGGTTTTCGTAGAAACCGTTGGTTTGTCTTTCCAGTCAGTTTGAGTGGAGGTATAGCCAACTACAGCATCAGGTGACCAACCTTCTTCAATGATTTTTTCACAAGCAAAATCAATGAATTCGGTTGCGACAAGAAGCTTTCTTTTAGCACCGCAATTCATTCTGTTTCGTTCATACACAGCCTGTCCTGTTTCAGCGAAATAGGCGGTGTAGGGTGTACGACCTGTTTTAAGCTGGGTCGTTGTTCCACGCTCGAGTTCATTGGCAATCGTTTGGTGAGCACGGCCTAGACGTCTTGCGATGTCCCGATTAGAGTGGCCGGCCTTGTGAAGCGCAGCAATTTGACCACGTTCAAAAGGGGATAGGTGTTTATCTTTACGGTTTTGTATGGTATTCTCGGTGTGTGCCATTATAAAACTTCCTCTCATTGTGAGTCTCGCAACTTCAATGATACACGAAATTTTATAATGGCATTTTTTTGTTTGAATTTAACTGGCTAACTTGATTGTACAACTAGCCAAAAAGTTTGGTTTAGCCAAGAGGTAGGATTAAATCAGAGGATCAATTTACGACTGTGAACAACCGATAAAATAGAATGAAAAAATGGCTCTAAATTAAGTTATTAATTGAAAGGACGTGCAAGCTGTTGAAATTTAATGAATTTAAAGTAGGTCAGACGTTTCAATCGGATTCAATGATTGTGACGAAAGAAGAGGTCTTAGATTTTGCACACAAGTACGACCCCCAACATATTCATATTGATGAAGAAAAGGCAAGCAAGGGAAGATTTGGAGGCTTAATCGCTTCTGGTATCCAAACAGTAGGAATTACTTGGAGAAAATGTGTTGATTTAGATCTTTTTGGAGAAGATCTGATTACAGGTGCTGGGATAAAAAATGTTTCTTTCGCTAGGCCTGTATATCCAGATGACGAATTGTATGTGAAAGTTGAAATCATTCAAATGGAACAAAGTACTGAAGAAGATGGGTTGATAACGGTTTTATTATCGACTTTTAATCAGCATAATAAAAAAGTGCTAGATATGGAAGCTAGGGTAATTATTCAAGTGTAAATATACTTGTGATCATCTCCACGCCAAAGAATTCTCAATTCAATAGATTGTTTAAATAGGGAAGTGTCCTATCATACGAGATGGTACGTTTCGTAGTTTATTACCTATTTTGATAATTAATGAAACTAAAACTCCTGTTAGCAGTCTAATTAGTTAACTGCACAAACAGGAGGGGAAATCACATGAATAGACGGAGTGTATGGCTAATTGGAGCTGGGGGATTAGTAGTTTTTGCGATGCTATTTGCATTTTCAATTGACAGAGTAACGATAACGGCATCCGAAAATGCATTGAAAGACCAGGGGTGGCGAGCAAGTTTTTCTACCCCCTTAAAAGAAGAAGCAGTAAGTCAAAAACGGTTGTATCTTGTTGATAAAGATGGAGAAAAACTATCAATTGATATGCAGTTGAGTAGTGACCGAAGAAGTGTGCAAGTAGATGGACTTGAACCAGGAACGTACACCCTACATGTGGAACGGGATGCGATAGACGGGGAACATTTTAAGACCTACACCACACAGAACGTTACGTTCACAATTCATGAAACAATCGAATCGGTTTCATCTGAGAAAGAATTAGTAGCGTACTTTGAACGTGCACAAAAAATGCAGGAAAATCAAGTTTACTTTGCAGGAGAAGAAATGGAAGTAATGGAAGATAGCGCGGCCTCTGGAGAAAGTAACAAATCCAGCGGTGGAGATCATTCGACAACAAACAACCAAGTTGAAGGGGTTGACGAGGCAGACAGTGTAAAGACAGACGGTAAATATGTGTATTCTGTACTTACGAATCGAAAAGTAGAGATTATTGACATTCAAGATGCTACAAATCCAGTAGTAGCTTCTGAAATTGCCTTTACAGAAGACTTTTACTCTACTCAACTCTTTCTTCATGAACAGATGCTTGTCGTTCTAGGTGAAAAATATTATATGGAAAATGAACTCCAACCGGCGTCAGATTCGATGTATAGAATGCCGATGAACGGGATGACGATGGTTCGAATTTATGATGTTTCCAACCCTGAAAATCCTACTCTTATTCGTGAAGTTGGTGCGGAAGGTAGCTTGAGCGGGGCAAGAAAAGTGGAGAACTATTTGTACTTCGTAACGAATGTCCGAAAATATGTTGATTTTACTCAAGATGTTGATGGGGAAATGGTACGACCTTTTATTTATGACTCTGAAAAAGAAGAAGAGCTATCGATTCTACCTTACCCAGACATCTCGATTTTACCAGGTGCACTCGATTCAACGTATGCCATCATCACTGCGATTGATTTGACATCGGATGCGAAGAAGGATGTTGCAACGAAAGGATATCTTGGTGGTAGTGAACAAATGTATATGTCTGAAAATAATTTGTATGTAACAGCTATGCTTTATGAAGCAAATCCAGAGGCTCAAAATAAAGATGCTGCAACAAGTCGAATGATGTGGTGGCCGATGAGCGGGAATACAGAAGTATTTAAATTCGCTATTAACGGCACAAACGTCACTTTCCACAATTCAGCTTTATTGAAGGGAAGCCTGCTTAATCAGTTTTCGATGGATGAATACAAAGGGAATTTCCGTGCGGTCACGACGGAAGGAAACATGTGGGATGAAAAAAATCCTTCTAAAAACCACCTATTTATATTGGATGAAAATATGAAGCAAACAGGTTCGGTAGAAGGACTTGCAAAAGGGGAGCGCATCTACTCGGCACGTTTTATGGGAGACAAAGCGTATATGGTAACGTTTCGTGAAACGGATCCATTATTCGTCATAGATGTTGCCAATCCTTCAGAACCAAAAGTTTTGGGCGAATTAAAAATACCTGGTTTCTCAAATTATTTACATCCGCTCGATGAAAATCATCTCATTGGATTTGGTTATGAAACGGTTGCTGAAAAAGATCCAAATGGCGGCGAACCAAGAATATTGACGCTCGGTATGAAGATTTCACTATTTGATGTATCCGACTTTGCGAATCCGAAAGAAAAGGATACAGAAATCATCGGTGGAAGAGGTACCTATTCGCCAATTCAATACGATCATAAAGCGTTATTTCAACATAAGGCGAAGAGTTTGTATGGATTTCCTGTAGTTATTTATGACGAAGGGACCCGAAAGGATTATATTGATTATCAAAGATCGGGAGCATTAATCTACGAAATAACTGCAAATGAAGGCATCCAATTGAAGGGGAATCTGCTAAACGAGAAAAAGGCGGGCCAACCTTATGAAGATTGGGAAAAGGAAATTCAGCGTATGTTGTATAGTGGAGATACATTGTATACAGTTTCAATGAAGGAATTAAAAGGATACTCACTAGAAACGTTCGATAAAATTAGTGAATTGCAATTTAATTAAGTAGGAGAAAAAGTATGAGGATCTAGTTAACACGAAATACAAAGGAGTCCTTTCAATTCGAAAGGACTCCTTTACGTATTCATTATTCAACAAAAGGAATAGCATCTGCTGTAACGGGTGCGCCAATGTAATAGCCTTGGACAGCATCGACATTCATAGCTTTAAGTGCGTTGAATTGTTCTTCAGTTTCTACACCTTCAGCGACAACATACATGCCCATCGACTTTCCGAAATGAATCATACCTTCAACAAGTTGCTGGGTTTTTGGATGAGTAAGCAATGATTTAATGAATATCTTGTCTATTTTAATTTTAGTAATCGGTAGAGACTGCATATATCGAAACGAAGCATAGCCAGTACCGAAATCATCAAGTGCAAATTTGATGCCGGAGTCATGTAATTCTTTCATTTGACGAAATATCGAGCTTTGTTCTTCAGCTTGAAATGCAAAGTTCTCCGTAATCTCTAGTTCTAAATGCGACGCCGGACAACCTGTTCGATTTAAAATTTCAAGAATCTCAGTTCGTAGATTTGGATTGGTGAACTCACGAACGGATGAGTTTACAGCAATGCTCACGGGTTGCTTTTTGGTGCTAAGTGTATTTGCAAGCTTTGCTGATTCTTCAAGCACAAAGGATCCGATGTTATGAATTAGCCCATTTTCTTCAGCAATTGGAATCAGTTCATCTGGAGTGACATGTCCAAGCTCATCATCTTCCCATCGAACAAGTGCCTCATAGAGTAGAATCTTTCCTGAGGATAAATCCATTTGTGGTTGGTAATAAACTTGTAAGTTTTCATTGTCCAATGCTGTTAGCAATTTACGGTCAATAATCGCTTTTCTATTGAGTTCTTTATGAGATTGTGCGGAGAGCGAAGCAATTTTTCCACCACCATTTTCAGCAACATCTTTCAAAGTACTCAAAGCTGCTTTCATTAAATGTGTATATGTTTCTTGGTCTTCTGGATGGCGAACAATTCCACCGCTTATCGATAATTTCAATGCGGTGTTCTCAATATAAATGGGGTGTTGCTCAAGAAAGTCTAAGAACCCTTGTATATACCAATCACCAAAAGCGGTTACAACAACGAAGTCATTTACACCGATGCGCGCAATAGGATCGTCTTTGAAAAAGCGTTTTAATCGATTTGAAAAAGACTGAATGAATTCTTTTTCAGAACCATGAGTTTGCAAGTCTTTCAGGGTATAGAAGTGATCAATTGAAATGTAAACAAATGAGAAGCTTTTATTGTTTTCGATAAAATCATTAACAGTGACCTCAAGTTTGTGGCGACTCATTAGACCGGTTTCATGATCGATAAATGCAATTTCTTGAAGTTGCTTGCGCAGTTGTACATCTTCGGTTATATCTAACTCGAGAAAGATAACAGAGGATAAGGTGCGTTCTGTATTCAAGGTAGGAATTGCAATCATTTTTACGAAGTAATGTTCACCTGAACGAGAAAGTTTTTCAACACTACCTGCCCACGTATTTCCGGATAGAATTGTTTTCCAAATGGTGTGTGCTTGGTTTTGACTCTCGTCCACGTTAGGAAACATCTGCCAGAATGTTTTCCCTAGAATACGTTTAGGAGTCCATTTACTTATTTTTAAAAATTCGTTATTGGTAAAGGTAATAACACCGTCGCTGTCCGTATGGGTAACCATATAAAATTCTCCGAGACTTTTCAAAATATCCGGTTGATCTAGATCGTTTTGACTATTATCTGAATTCATGGAGTCTTCCCCTTTCGGATGTTCTATACTTCTATTATAGAGTATATATGCTTATAGTCCATAACAAATCGTGTTATTTTCAGAATTAACTCAAAAATAATGATTCTTATGTAGGTAAAGAGATTGAAATATATTGAAGTTGGATCGTTAAAGGGGCTTTTGTAGGAAAAGTTTAGAAAAACGACCGATAACCCGTAGGCGAGTCGGTCGTTATTATTAATTATTCGTATATTGAATGTAAAGTAGGTCGGAGGCTTCAATTTCTAAATCTTTGGGAACTAGTAAATGGACCTTAATTGTAGAAGAACTCCCGTACCAAGAATTAGGATTGGCACGTTTATTTTTTTCGAATTGACTTAACAAAAATGAATCACGGTACGTAGAATAGTTGATGGTCGTTTCAGGTGGAGCGAGAAAAACGACTGTATCCAACTTCCATTCGGGTAAAGCATACAAGTACTGATCAGAAAAATCGAAACCGTTGTGTACAAGTGTTGGTTTGTAAATGGTTTCTTCAATAATTCCATCATTTACATCTTTTCGTTCAATAAGAATATCTGCATAGTTTAGGTAATCATCTATGGGCTGTAGCAATTTTAATTTGCCACTTACAGCGTGCTCTCTTTTTTCTATGATAGACAAAGTATCAACGGAATCGTAATCCTCTACATAACTACCTTCAATAATAGGCGAATCTTCGACAAATTCAAGCATTTGTGAAGCATACTTTTTTTCGTAAAGTTCGGCAGTGAACGTTGCGATTAGTAAAACAACTACATAGGCTGCCACAAGTAGATAGACGAATTTTCGATTCACTTGAAGTTTTACTTGGAATTTGGGACCTAATACATACCAACTGATTAGCGCTAAGAATAGGATCGCAAGTACGATAAACAAGGTTGTATTCATCATCTCGACCGCACCTCCCGATTCATTAATGCAACTGAAGAAATGGTGAAAAATAATGCGACTGTACAAACGACTTTTAATCCAAGAACTAGAAAATTACTTTCTGCACCGTAAAAGAAAATCAAGTTTTCGAATAATCCACTACTATCTGTTGAATGATTGCTTTGAGCTTGCAAACCTAAAAATGGTACTGTGAATAACCCTAGAAGAAGTAAGGGGATAATGATCTTGCTTTTTTGTACAAAAGAGCCGACGAGATAACCAAGACTTATGAAAAGAAGTACATACAGAATAGCTGTCCCAATTCGGTAGAGAAAATCCGTCGGTGAATTTAAGAGCCCGGGTGTTTCGATGTAAATAGCGGCTCCTTGAAAGAAAACAATAAATTTTAGTAGAGAACCTGAAAGCGCAGCTGTTATTCCTGCGAGTGTAGCAACGATTAGTAAAAATAGAGAACTAGATAGATGATGACTTAATCGATTGGATACAAGGGTAAATGCGTCATTCCGATAAGCGGTTGTCGTCACAAGAATACCCGTAATAAACGCCCAAATAAGTGTAAATAGCACGACATTATCATTTGTCGAAGTCATCCCGATAACAGTGACACTTTCTCCAAAAGATGAGTGATTCCCCATGGTTCCTATACCAAGTAAAATAGCTATCACTTGTACGATAAGGAGCGAAGTGAAAACTCCGGTGTAGCCATTAAATTTATAGTGCAATTGCTTTTTGACGACATCAAATAGTCGCGGTTCAGTCAAATACATCATCAATCCCTCCTTTAGAATTCGACGTGAGCGAAACATAAGCCTCATTAGCTGGTACGGCAAAGATTTTGATTCCATCGTCTTTCATTCGCAGTTTCTCGTCTTTAGTAAATGTATCTTCAACCGTTGCCTCGTAATAGGGTCCAGTTGATTGCCTTGCAAATACATTTTTTTCAGCAATGTAGTTTCGGATGGTATTTTCAGACCCGCTCAGTTTCACAAACATTTCTTGCAACTCCGTAATCGGGCCATGAAAACGGGCAACGCCGTTATTAACTAGTAGTATATTTTCTAATAGATCTTCAATTTCGTCTAGATGATGACTGGACAATAAAATGGTGCGCGGATGTGCAATGTAATCTTTTAAGAGTGCTCGGTAAAAATCTTTTCGTACGGCAGTATCCATTCCTGTCGTAGGTTCATCGAAAATGGTAAGGGGACACCTTGCCGCAATACCAATAATGGCATTGAATGTGTTCATCTGTCCTTTTGATAATTGATTATGAGGACCCTTTGGAAATAGCCGGAAGTAAGTTAACAACTTTTCAGCAAGCAATGCATCCCAATTCGGATAAAATCGTGCAGCCTCTTTAAAAATATCTTGAAGAGTCAATTTGTCTGAAAAGCTCATCGTATCATCAATAAATATCGAGTTCGCAGATACTTTTAAACTGTTAAAAGGCTGTTCTGAGAAGACATTGACAATGCCGGAGGTCTCCTTAATATGGCCTGCGATGATTTTCATTAATGTTGTTTTACCGACGCCATTTCGACCGATCATCCCGGTGATAATACCTTCTTCAATTGAAAAGTTCATATCGTTTAAAACAGAACGTCGCCCGTAAGACTTTGTAACGTTGTTGAACTCTACCACTTTCATTTGGAATCCTCCCTTTTTCTTAATTGTTCCGATTGAATCATTGCCAGAAGATGTTGGTTGTCGACGCCAAGCAGTTCAGCTTCGCTAAGAAGTTCTGCAATGAGACGCATGAAAGTTTCTTCTTTTCTCTTAATCAACAACTTTTCACGTCCGTCCGGAGCAACGAAAGTGCCCAGCCCACGTCGCTTATACACAATTTCACTATCAAGCAATAACGTCAGCCCCTTTCCAGCAGTTGCAGGATTGATATTAAACAATTCGGCAAGTTGATATTGGGAGTGGACTTTTTCATCAGGCTGAAGTGTACCATCAATAATTTCTTTCTCGATCCACTCCGCGATTTGTATGTAAATGGGTTTCGAACCGTCTATGTCGAGCATGCAAACACCTCCTATGAGTCAGTGCATTACTGTTGCAATGTACTATATGCCATTTTAGGATAAATTACAACTGTAAACTAGGAAAGTAATGCAAATTGGTGGGGTGCTCGCTGGATTTATTCTCGTGGCGTTGCTGTTTGCTCCCGTATTGACGGTGTTTATTCCCGTAACGATGCCAGTTGTTCCCGCAACGGCGGATTTATTCCCACAACGCGGAATTGCTGCACTTTATTCTCGTAACGGTGTTGTTTGTTCCCGTATCGCCAGAGTTTATTCCCGTAACGAGGCTAGTTGCTCCCGCAACGGCCGATTTATTCCCGCACCGCGAAATTGCTGTACTTTATTCCCGTAACGGTATTGTTTGCTCCCGTATCGCCAGAGTTTATTCCCGTAACGATGCGAGTTGCTCCCGCAACGGCCGATTTATTCCCGCACCGCGGAATTGCTGTCCTTTATTCTCGTAACGGTGTTGTTTGCTCCCGCATCGCCAGAGTTTATTCCCGTAACGTCGCTAGTTGTTCCCGCAACGGCCGATTTATTCTCGTAACGGTGTTGTTTGCTCCCGTATCGCCAGAGTTTATTCCCGTAACGTCGCCAGTTGTTCCCGCAACGGTCGATTTATTCCCGTAACGCGAAATTGCCGCACTTTATTTTCGTAACTTCATTGTTTGCTCCCGCATCGCCAGAGTTTATTCCCGTAACGATGCGAGTTGCTCCCGCAACGGCGGATTTATTCCCGCAACGCGTAAAATCACCAAAAAACTCAATTTATTAACTCATTATTTCAAAAGAACTAACTAAAACCTTCAAATTGTGGCATAATTAAGACATTGAATAAATAATTCGTGCATCGAAAGAGTTGTGGGGGATTCATTAACATGAAAACAATATTCTCGTTTACAAAACCATATAAATGGCCAATTGCCATCGCATTATTTCTTATGCTGATTGAACTCGGAGTGGAACTTGTACAGCCGCTTCTGATCGCGAAAATAATAGACGATGGAATTATCGCAGGGGACGAAAATGTTATATGGATATGGGGAAGCGTTATGATGGGGCTGGCAATTGTTGCGCTGCTTTCAGGTGTCACCAATTCGTATTTTGCGTCTCATGTGGCACAAAGTTTTTCTTTTGATATAAGAAAAGCTTTGTTTCAACAAGTACAAGCTTTTTCGATGGCAACGTTCCTTCGTTTTCCGACAGCTGGGTTAATCACAAGGTTAACGAGTGATGTCACCATCGTTCAAAACGTACTTTTCATGGGGCTTCGCATTATGATGCGTGCGCCACTCCTAGTTATTGGAAGTTTAATTATGGCATTTATCGTCAATGCCAAACTAGCCCTTTTATTATTAATCGGATCTCCATTTCTGTTGTTCTTCCTTTATTTCATGGCAAGAAAAGGGGTTCGATACTTTTCTAAAATTCAAGTCCGTCTCGATAAGGTCAACCGTGTGAGTCAAGAAAACTTACAAGCAGTTCGGCTGATAAAAGCGTATTTGCGTGGAACATATGAGGCGAGTCGATTTTCGAAGGTGGCGAATTTACTACGCCGCGATACTGTACAAGCTATGCGTTTAATGGAGCTTATTTTACCGATATTATTATTAGTTATGAACTTGAGTTTGATGGCAGTTCTATGGTTTGGGGCAATTGAAATTAAAGACAATGGAACCCAGGTTGGTGAACTTGTAGCAATCGTCAACTATGCGATGCGTATTACAGGCGCATTCTCGATGTTTTCGTTTCTAATCGTTGCCTTTTCACGTGCGAAAGCTTCATCTGAGCGAATGGAGGAAGTGCTTCTTGCGAATGAAGACCTTGAAATTCAAGATGTAGATGTAGAAAAGTCGAAGTTATTTGAAGGAGACTTACGTTTTGACCACGTATCTTTCCGTTATCCAGGCAATGATCAGCCAATTCTTGATGAGGTTTCATTTCATGTTTCCAAAGGAGAAAAGCTTGCGATAATGGGCGCAACAGGTTCCGGAAAGTCTACGTTGTTAAACTTAATCCCGCGAATTTTTGAAGCTACAGAAGGAGACGTTTTTGTTGGCGGAAAAGAAGTAAAGGAGTGGGGCTTAAGAGAATTACGAGAAACAATTGGATTTGTCCCTCAGCAATCGGTGCTTTTTACAGGTTCTATTTTGGAGAATCTGGCGTGGGGCGATACGGATGCGCATGTTGACGAACTCGAGGAAGCCGCAAGAAAAGCACAAATTCACGAGTCTATCGATGCATTCCCTAAAAAATACGAAACCCGTGTCGGACAAAAAGGCGTCAATTTATCTGGTGGCCAAAAACAGCGTCTATCGATTGCAAGAGCTCTTGTTCGAAAACCTTCAATTCTCATTTTTGATGACAGTACGAGTGCGCTCGATGTGAAAACGGAAACGGCTCTTTGGAAAGCACTCGAAAATGAAAAGTCGACGATGCTTATCGTAACGCAAAAGATTTCGACGGCAAGGGGAGCAGACCGAATTCTACTTATGGATGAAGGAAAAATTGTAGGATACGGAACGCATGCGGAACTGATTGAGCAATCTGAATTGTACCAACGAATAGCTAAATCTCAGTCGGAAGGAGAGGTGGGTGGAGATGTTGCGAGCGATTCATAAACCATTTGGGTACGAACCGATCCTTTCGAAAGAGGATATTAAAGGAACTAGTAAGAAAAAAGTTGAACGTGCAAGAGATTGGAAGTCTGTTTTATACCGCGTTTGGCAATTTGTCGATGAGCAACGTGCTCTGCTTGTACTCGTTCTATCGCTTGTATTTGCTAGCTCAGTATTAACTTTATTAGCCCCAATTATGGTTGGGCGGATTTTAGATAATCATATTATAACTGGAGATTTTGGTGGTTTAGGCACTCA
The DNA here is from genome assembly GCF_054482775.1 of Sporosarcina sp. CAU 1771. NCBI lineage: Bacteria > Bacillati > Bacillota > Bacilli > Caryophanales > Caryophanaceae > Sporosarcina > Sporosarcina sp. CAU 1771. The sequence goes on from NZ_JBTLRN010000002.1 coordinate 124,558, forward strand.
AATTGCAGTGTTAATCGCAGTATACATAGGTTTGTCCGTCACCATGTATTTACAAAACTATTGGATGGTTGGCATTGCGCAGCAAACTGTTTTTCGTCTTCGCACAAGTTTGTTTTCTCATCTTCAACAATTGCCCGTCACTTTTTTTGATAAACGACAGCATGGTGAACTGATGAGCCGAATGACGAATGACATTGAAAACGTCAGCCAAACATTGAATACGTCCTTCATTCAAGTGTTTTCTAGTATATTAACGCTAACGGGAACCTTAGTAGTTATGTTGTATTTAAGCCCTTTATTAACAGTATTAACGATGATTATCATTCCAGTTATGTTTATTGCGATGCGGTGGATCACACGTCGAACGAGCAAATTATTCAAAGAGCAACAGAAAGCCGTTGGTGAATTGAACGGAATGATTGAAGAAACTATATCTGGTCAACGAATTGTCAAAGCGTTTTCTCAAGAAGACCGTGTCATGGACGAGTTTGCCGAGAAAAACGAACGTCTTAGACATGTTGGATTCTGGGCGTTAACGTATTCAGGTTTTATTCCCAAGGTGATGAATGGGTTGAATAATGGTGCGTTTGCTGTAGTAGCAGGAGTTGGTGGATTACTCGCACTCCGTGGAGATGGAGTTGTAACGATTGGTACCATTGTTATTTTCTCTGAGTTAGCCAGGCAATTTACACGACCGCTGAATGATTTAGCCAATCAATTCAACACCGTTCTTTCCGCCATTGCAGGTGCCGAGCGGGTAATTGGAATTATGGATGAAGCGATTGAGAGGGACGAGGCTACGGAACATTCTAATAAGGTCTTGCAAGGGGATGTAGAGTTTCAACATGTATCATTCGGGTATGAAAGTGATTCAGAAGAACCGATAATTGATGATCTTTCCTTCCATGTAAAGTCAGGCGAAACAGCCGCATTCGTTGGAGCAACCGGTGCTGGAAAGACGACAATTATGCAATTGCTTGCTCGGTTTTACGAGGTGGATAAAGGGGTTATCAAGGTTGATGGCATACCTATTACAGAGTTGCCAAGGAAGACGCTCCGAAGTCAAACTGCATTTGTGCTCCAAGACTCCTTCTTATTCGAAGCGACTGTATTTGAAAATATTCGCTATGGAAAATTGGATGCAACGGATGAAGAGGTAATTGAAGCTGCTAAAAAGGCGAATGCACATGCGTTTATCAAACGGTTGGAGTTTGGATATGATACAGTGCTAACGGCAGATGGCGGTGAAATTTCACAAGGACAGAAACAACTTCTTTCCATCGCTAGGGCTCTCGTCGCAGATCCGGTATTGTTACTATTGGATGAGGCGACAAGTAGTATTGATACGGTCACGGAACTTGAGATTCAAGAGGCATTAGATCGTTTAATGGAAGGAAGAACGAGCTTTGTGATTGCCCATCGATTAAATACGGTTCGAAAAGCAGATACGGTTTATGTATTGGACAAGGGAAAACTAATTGAATCGGGTAGCCAAGACGAATTGATTGAACGAAAAGGTATGTATTATACGATGTTAAAGGAATCAAAAATATAAGAAAAGGGTACGTGGAATCAAATCCGCGTACCCTTTTCTTAGTGTTTACTTTACTTCATCAATTTCTAGCACCGTTCCATCATCAAAATGAACTTTAAGTTCGAATTCTGTATACGTATCTGCACCGAGATAAAGTACGATGTTGTCCATAGCTTCTTCTTTTGACGTGTCTTTTGTAATCCTTATGGTCTTAAATAGTTCGTCAAGTTCAGTCATGGCCTTTTCATCTTTGAAGTCTTTACCTTCAAATTTGTTTTCGTATTCGGCTTTCACTTTGCTGCTTTGCATATCATAATCAGCATCGACCATTTCTTTTCCGTCGACTGTAATTTCAAGGTCAAACTTATCGAAACCATAGCCATCACCGAGTTCGCTGGAACCTCCAACGAGACTGTTTTCGTGTTTAATTGACGGTTCATCTTTATCTTGGGTAATTTTATTCCCGCACCCGCTAATCATTAAAATACTAGCCAATGCGAACAATCCAATTATCTTTAGCTTCATTTTATATTCCACTCCTTAGGCATTAAAAGTCTTGCTACCCTTATTTTTGCCTATATTCCAGGAAGTTAAACACTGCTTTAGGAAGAGGATTAAAAAATAATTACCATTTAGCTATATGTTCTTCTGAACAGCCGAGCATCTGGCGGATTTGAAGTGTTTCACCGTGACCCAGTTTAATTTTGCCGTCAAAATAACCGACAAGCTGATGGACTTCCGTGCTGACGACTTTAACATTTGTTGACGCAATACGCTCGTAAAACGGTGTGAATGTTAAGTCGACGCGATCGGAAAACTTGGATTGGATTTTCCATGTGTCCATAAAGCTGTTTGGATCATATATGAAGAGGACATCCTCATGAATCTTAGTCATGGCGCCGTCAATAAATACAGCATTTTCGGTCATGCCCGTCCCGTCCGTCCACTTTCCACCAAAGTTAAGACCAATTCGACGCCCGCCGAGACGTTGTGAAGCCATCGCCCAGTTCCATTTTGAATCCCTTGGCCAAATTCCACGTCCATAGTCGAGTACGGAAAAACTATAATCTGGATTGTAATCGTACCGTTTGTCTCCAATTTTCACGAAACCTGAGGTGGGAAGTGTGTGATGCTTCGCGGTAAATTGATAAATATTCCTGCTTTTTGGGATGACGACGTTGAGTGATTCATCTTCGGCAGGGTGTGTAATGTGAAGATCAGCATGCAACACTTCGTTATCAAAATCTGGAATTGTAACGGTTAAATGCGTTTCTCCTTGCAAATAGATCATTTGGACAGTTAAATGATCGTTTGTAAATTTTACGGTTTCAAGCACTTCCTCTGGCATCTTCACATTGCGACCAAGGGGGATCGTGACTTGTTTTTCGTAAAATCTTTGAGTTTCATAATCAAGCATATAAACAAAACAAACCGCTGCATAATCAATATGGCTGATTGTGACAGAGAACATAAGGTTTTCACCATAAATACACCAATAATTCCACTTTTTCTTCCGCATGAAGTTTTTACTCAAATTGCTTGTTATTATAGGTTGTCGAGCAAAGCCGATTGCTTCTGGATTTAGAAGACCTTTGTTGTCGCACAGTTCAACGGGTTCAGTAATTTCTCTCTCGAAGTGTTGGATATGGTCGTCCCCCTGCCTATTGTTATTTCCTAATCTTACTGCTATACTTCTTATTGTATCAAATTTACGGGGGCTTAGCTCAGTTGGGAGAGCGCTTCGCTGGCAGTGAAGAGGTCGTCGGTTCGATCCCGATAGTCTCCATATTAGAGTGAAATACGTCCAATCCTTTTGAATTCAGGGATTGGGCGTTTTTTTTGTTGTCTACAAAGATGAGGTGGGAATTTCTTAATTAGTGGAAGAATTGCGGATGCAGTGATTATAACCTGCAAAACTTCAACTTATAAACTATTGAAAAATAAACTTCAGCGAATGAAGGGCAACGGGACTTTACGCTTCGAGCTCATGCTGATGCTTGTTACATCATACAATGCTCAAAGGAGGCATTGTATGATGTATGACAGGGCGGCAGCTGTTGCGTATGCAAATAAATGGTGGAATGATTACAATCCGGCGTATCCGAAATTCGATGTGGACTGTACAAATTATGTATCTCAATGTTTGCGTGCGGGCGGAGCTCCGATGTGGGGGTATCCGAACCGTGAAAAAGGGTGGTGGATTCAAAGCGGGACTTGGAGTCTGAGTTGGGCAACTTCCCATTCGCTTAGATGGTATTTAGGTACATCGACAAAAGGAATGACCGCAACCCGGGTTGATTCGGCAGAGTTGTTGGAGCCTGGCGATATAATTAGCTATGATTTTCAAAACGATGGGCGATATGATCATACAGCGATTGTGACCTCGAAAGTCGGAAATGTTCCTTTTGTTAATGCGCATACGTATAACGTTCAACACCGAGATTGGACGTACAAAGATTCGTACGCGAGCACTCCAGATGCACGATATGTTTTCTTTAAAATTAACGATCAGTTCTCATGAGTAAAAGCCAGCCCAATTAGGATTTTCTTTTTTCAAAGAAAAGTGAAATTTTTTAGACTACGAGCAATGTCTAGTCTCCAGCGCCTAGCTCACTGTGGAAAAGATAAAATCCCCAAAAGTCAAAGGGCGACTTATGGGGATTTTCCTATTTCCTTCGCGAGCTACCAAGGCGCTTGCGCTTTTCGGGCTGTCTAGTCTCCAGCGCCTAGCTCACTGTGGAAAAGATAAAATCCCCAAAAGTCAAAGGGCGACTTATGGAGATTTTCCTATTTCCTTCGCGAGCTACCAGGGCGCTTGCGCTTTTCGGGCTGTCTAGTCTCCAGCCCCTAGCTCACTGTGGAAAAGATAAAATCCCCAAAAGTCAAAGGGCGACTTCCGGGGATTTTCGTATTTCCTTCGCGAGCTATCTAGGCGCTTGCGCTTTTCTTAATTTATTCATAAAACCATACAACAGCAAGCGTTCCTTCTCCTGCGTGGACGGCTAGTACCGTGCTAATATCCCCAATAACGATATCCATGCCAGGTAGTTGCTCATTTATTAAGCTTTCAACAAGTTTTGCCTGTTCCATTACATTCCCTTGCATAATGTGGAGTTTACGGTTGCCTTTGTGATACCCTTCGGCAACTTTATTAACCAAGTACTGAAGTGCCTTTTTTTCAGAACGCACCTTATCGGTTGGTGTCAGTTCTCCCTCTGGAGAAATTTCAACAATTGGTTTTACTTTTAAAAGGCTCCCAAGGTAAAACTGTGCTGCACTCATACGGCCACCTTTGTATAATTGTTCAAGTTGGCCCATCAGTATGTAGTTGTGCATCGTGCCCGCCATTTTTTCAAGTGCTTCTTTAATTTCAGAAACAGTAGCACCAATTTCATGCATTGCCATTCCTCGTTCGATGAGTCCGGTAACGCCGTAAGACAATGAAAGAGAATCGATAATCGTGACAGGGAATCCCGAAAGTTCAGCCCCGCCTTTTGAAGAATCAAGTGTACCGCTCATTTTACTCGATACATGTACGGCAATTGCTTCTTCATAATCTTCAGCCAATTTTTCATATAACGTAGCAAAGTCGCCGGCGGAAGGTTGTGAGGATTTAGGGAACTCTTTTGTTGTTTTAATCTTTTCATACAATTCTTCAGCAGTAAGATCCACACCATCAATGTATTGCTTTTCACCAAAGTGTATATTCAATGGTGCTGAATAGAAGTCAGGATGTTCTTGAAGCTCTTTTGAAATATAAGCCGTACTATCTACAATCCATGCAATCGGTTTTTTCGTCAATTTGGGCTCATTCCTTTGATTGATTTAATATTCTACTAATACTATAGCATGAAAAGTACTTTTTAGGTAAATAGAAGGCCATTAGGGAATGAGTAATTCTTATGGTGGATAACGTATAACCGCTAACTAATTAGATAGCATTTCAAGACTAGTTTGGATTCGCTTCGATTTAGGTAATGAATGGGGTTTATCCAAAGTGAGATCATTTAAAGGGCTATTTACATAGGGTGGCCTTCAGTAGGTTTAAGGATTATTCATAAGGCTCTGATTCAATCGATTATTCCTAGATTCAGCAATCTAGTTAAACTTAATGTATAATTGGGCTAGAACTTTAAAAGGAGACATGGTAAATGAATGAGCAAGCTTTATCCGTCAGAGAAGCAATTGTTACTCGTCGTTCAATAAAAAACTTCAATGGGCAACCAGTTGACCCTGAAACAATTTCCGAAATATTAGAGGATGCGGTATGGGCCCCTAATCATGGCAACCGTAACCCTTGGCGCTTTTTCTTAGCAGCCGATAAAGAATACGTACAGTTTCAAGATGTCCTTCGAGACCATGCGTTTCCAACGTGGAAAGAGTTATCCGAAGAAAGTCTCGAAAGGCAAATGAAGAGATTTACTGCGCCTGGAGCTGTTGTTTTTGTTATCGTTCCAGAAGACGTCAGGCAAAAACAGAGATTAGAAGACTACGCTGCGGCAAGTATGATGATCCAAAACGTATCGCTTCTAGCTTGGGATAAAGGAATCGGAACATGTTGGAAAACACCTGGATTTCTTGACCATCCAAAGTTTAGAGAAGAACTAGGAGTGGAAGCAGGGGAGCGTATTATTAGTATGCTTCAGTTCGGTTATTACGATGAAATGCCGAAAGCTCGTCCACGAACAGAAGTAAGTGAATTAATCACATATTACGGAACTGAAGAAGAATAAGTATAAATGAAAACGCCCGAATCGCATGAAAATATGTGGTTTGGGCGTTTTTTATTGGATTTTCGATATATCGACGTTCGTGTGGATGATATCGGCGCTTGCAGATGGTTTATCGACGGTTGCAATGCGGATATCGGTGCTCGCAAGTGATTTATCGGCGCATGCCATCAGTTTATCGGCGAACACGTACTTTAGTCGCATCAAAAAAGCCGAATTCTTCGAAGAGAATCCGGCCAACCAATTATTTTTTCAATTCATCTTTTGTAAATCCTGCAATTTCATAGTAATAATCACCAATTACACGCAAACCTTGGTCGAAGTTCTCCAAATGGAAGTGTTCGTTCGGTGCGTGGAAGTTTTCTGATGAAAGACCGAAGCCCATTAACACAACAGGTACTTCTAATATTTCATCAAATGCCGCAACGATAGGAATCGATCCGCCACCACGTGTGTATGCTGTTGGTACGTGATACACTTTTTCGTACGAGCGACCGGCAGCTTGAATTGCTGGATGATCAAAAGGTGTAATGAATGGCTTTCCTTTATCAAACTCAGTAATCTCGACTGTGACACCGACTGGTTTATGTTTTTCAATATGCGCTTTGAGTTTTTCAACAATTTCATCGGGATCTTGATCCGGTACGAGGCGGCACGTGATTTTTGCGCCAGCTTCGGCAGGCAAGACTGTTTTAATGCCTTCTCCAGAAAAACCACCAAATATTCCATTCAACTCAAGTGTAGGTCGCACCCATACTTGTTCGAGATGAGAATAGCCTTTTTCACCGAATAATGTTGGAACGCCGAGTTCTTCTTTCAACGCGTTTTCATCAAAGCCAAGTTCTTTATAAGCTGCACGTTCTTCCTCGGTAACAGGTCGAACATTGTCATAAAAGCCTTCTACGGCAATGGTTCCTTCTTGATCACGGAACGTTGCTAACACTTCAACGAGTGCGTGCAGTGGATTTTGTACACCGCCGCCATATAATCCAGAATGCAAGTCACCTTTTGCACCTTTAACATCGATTTGTAACCCACAAAGTCCACGTAAACCGTAACATACGGCAGGTTGTCCAGGTCCTTGCATACCCGTGTCGGAAATCACAATGATGTCAGAGGATAACTTGTCTTTATTCGCCTCGATATACTTCTCTAGGTTTGGACTGCCAACTTCTTCTTCACCTTCGATAAGAAATTTCACGTTGACGGGAAGTTTGCCGTCCTTTTGCATAAGCGCTTCGACTGCTTTAATGTGCATGAACACTTGGCCTTTATCGTCACTTGCGCCGCGAGCGTACAATTTATTGTCGCGAATTTCTGGCTCGAATGGGCCGCTTTCCCAAAGTTCGAGAGGATCTACGGGCTGAACGTCGTAATGACCATACACGAGAATTGTCGGTTTTCCTTCCGCATGAAGCCAGTCACCGTAAACTACGGGATGACCATCCGTTTCATCGATGACAATATTCTCGAGCCCAGCTTTTTCGAATGAATTGACTAACCACTCCGCCGCTGTTTGCATATCCTTTTTATGCTCGGAAAGTGCACTAATACTTGGAATTTGTAAAAATGTAGTTAATTCATCCAAATGCTTTTCTCGATTCATTTTGAAATATCCGTCCAATTCTTGAATATGTCCCAATTCAATCCCTCATTTCATAAAGTTTTGTATGGAAATAGTATAGCAGAAGAAAACAGCGTTGAGAAAAAATTCAGACGTTGGAAAGAAAATTATGGTATGCTATTTTAAAAGTTAGAAGACGAAAAAATAAATTGAAATACAATCGTATTTGGGAGGAACCGCACTTGTTTATCGCACTAGCATTCTTTTTGTTTATGTCGTTTTTCCTTTCGGGGAGTGAGACGGCACTTACAGCAGTAAACAGGATGAAGGTCCAGTTTCGAGCGGATCAGGGAGACCAGCAATCGATTCGATTGTTGAAAATGATTTCGAAGCCGGACCGTATGATTACCGCTATATTAATCGGTAATAACATTTCTAATATTATGATGCCAACAATTGTTACGATGATTGGGATTGAGCGTGGTTGGCCAGTGGGTATTGCAACAGGTATTTTGACGCTTGTGCTCATTATTTTTGGCGAGGTATTACCGAAAACCATAGCGGCTACATTTTCGGACCGAGTTGCTTATATGGTTGCGCCTTGGATAGCTGTACTGGTCAAATTACTGACACCCCTTACGACATTGTTAGCATTATTTACAAATATATTCATTCGTATTATTTCAAAAGGGACGATAACTGAAGCGACATTAACGAAAGACGAATTAAGGTCAATGGTTGACATTGCTTCTACAGAAGGAACATTCGAACAAGATGAATCACTTCGCTTGAAAGGTGTCCTTGATTTTCCTGATAAAGATGTGTCAGATGTACTTGAAACGCATCGTACAGACATAATTGGTTTGCCAATTGATGCGACGTATGTGGAAGTTCGTGATACGATTCTTGAATACTTCTACACACGTTATCCGGTTTATGAAGACAGCATGGATTCAATTGTTGGGATGTTTTATTCGAAAATGATCATTGAGTGGTCAATGGAGCCTGAGAAAACATTAAGGGAATTAATAGACCGTGAGCCGCTTTTTGTTGTCCAGTCGGCAAGTGTTGAAAAAGTTTTCAAACTCATGCTAGCGAAAAAGAAACATATTGCAGTTGTTTTGGATGAGTACGGAGGAACGCTTGGTATTGTAACGCAAGAAGACATTATCGAAGAAATGATTGGACAAGATATCGAAGACGAGACAGATAGTGCTGAAGAAGTTCTCGTTTACGAAAAAACAGATACCGTGTTGACATGCCACGGGCGACTTGAAATCGTGGATGCAATGGAACTCCTTGGCATTGAACTACCTACGGACCATGAAACGATTGGTGGCTTCGTATTTCAAGAACTTGGACATATTCCAGAAGAAGGCGAGAAGTTTTCCCACGAAAACTTGCGTGTTGAAATCGAAGAAATGGACCGCAACAGAATTATTCGGATGACGATAACAATAAAAGACGTTCACGAAGAGGGTTAACTCTTTGTGAACGTCTTTTTCTATACGAAACTATATAGATTAGAGCTTTTTAACAAATTCAGATTTTAATTTCATCGCACCGATACCGTCAATTTTACAATCGATGTCATGATCTTCATCCACCAGACGAATGTCTTTCACTTTCGTTCCTTTTTTCACAACGGATGAACTGCCTTTGATTTTAAGGTCTTTAATGACAGTAACAGCATCGCCGTCCGTCAAGACGTTTCCATTTGCGTCCTTGTAAACTTTCGCTTCTTCAACCTCTTCTTCAAGAGATTCCAGATTCCACTCATGTGCACATTCTGGACAAACAAAATTATTGCCATCTTCATATGTATATTCGGAATTACATTTAGGGCAATTTGGTAAATTAGCCATACTTCCATTACCTCCATTCATTATCACTACCATAATGTCATAGTTTTCACAGATTGACAAGTTCATTTAGGAGCTTTGTGCAATGAAGGGATGGATACCTTACACATTTGTAAGAGAAGTGAAAGAGAATACGATGGTTTGAAACTCTTTATTTGTCGATAATGTTAGTAATAGCAAAAGACGGAGGAGTTTACACGATGGAAAAAAATCTAGATAGCCTACATGAGGAATACGGTCGTTATATCTATCATTTATGTCTCAAATTAACACGGAACAAAGAAGAGGCGGAAGACGTCATGCAGGACGTTTGGGTTAAAGTGGTACGCAATAGCGCAAACATGGACAATGTGGATCATATGAAAGCTTGGTTAACAACAATTTGCATGAATACATTTCGTGATCGATACCGTAAAGGTGTTCGACAGAGTAAACATGTGATGAACCAGCCGGATACACTTGATGTACCGTTACTAGATTTAGTGCCAAGCACTAGTTTGACGCCATGTGAAATTATGGAGAAAAATGACATCGAGCACTTAGTAAGAGAAAAAATCAATCAGTTGGATGTAATCTATAGAAAAACAATCGAGTATTTCTATGTTCACCAATATTCCCTTATTGAAATATCAGAACTTATGAAGGTTTCAATCGGGACAGTCAAATCACGTTTGTTCCGTGCAAAGAAGTATTTAAAAGAAATGATGATTCAAGATAATGCTGTAAAAGAATATGTTTCTGCGTAAAAAAACAGCCGTTGGGCTGTTTTTTTACGGTTTGAATATGGTTTGAGATTGCAAGTGTGCTAGATTTGTTACGGCGGTGGGGAATTGTCTGGCTTTGTTCCCGTAACGCTGGGTGTTGCTCCCGTACTGGCGTGGTTTATTCCCGTAACGCCGCGTGTTGCTCCCGTATTGACATGGTTTATTCCCGTAACGGACGAGTTTGCTCCTGCAACGGGGAATCGCCTGGGTTTGTTCCCGTAACGCCGTGTGTTGCTCCCGCATTGCCGTGGTTTATTCCCGCAACGGTGATTATATTCCCGTAACGGGGAATCGTCTGGTTTTATTCCCGTAACGCTGGGTGTTGCTCCCGTACTGGCGTGGTTTATTCCCGTAACGGAAGAGTTTGCTCCCGCAACGGGAATCCATCTGGCTTTGTTCCCGTAATGCCGCGTGTTGCTCCCGTATTGGTGTGGTTTATTCCCGTAACGCCGATTTTATTCTCGTAACGGAAGAGTTTGCTCCCGCAACGGGGATCCGTCTGGCTTTGTTCCCGTAACGCCGCGTGTTGCCCCCGCATTGGCGTGTTTTATTCCCGCAACGGACCAGTTTGCTCCCGTAACGGGAATCGTCTGGCTTTGTTCCCGTAACGCCGTGTGTTGCTCCCGTATTGACATGTTTTATTCCCGCAACGACGATTTTATTCCCGTAACGGACGAGTTTGCTCCCGCAACGCCGCACCCCATCATCCACTAACCAGATAAAAACGCCCTCCTTATAAAAAATTTCCCCAACAAAAAAGACTGTCTCCAATTCTAGGAGACAGTCCCGATTCCTTAATTTAACGCAGCACGCATTTTATTCAACTCTGCTAATCTTTCTTCTAGCGAGGCGAGACGTGTTTCTGCTTTTCTTACAAAGCTATCATTGCCAGTCGATTCGAGTTTCTCGATATCTCCCTGTAAGTTTATATAGTCCATTTTTAATTCGGCGATTTCGTTATCGATTTGTCGTTTGTCCAAAAGGGAAAACCTCCTAGCTTTTTCCCTATTGTAGCATATCGGAAGTCTCTTTTCCCGCGGTGCCGTCTAATTTGCGCTTTGGGTATTCAAGGTAATAGAGGATTGCTTCGTTAATTGCACTAAGACCGTCTCCAAGTTCCAACGCAGTTTGTCTTTGGATGGCGCGTTTTCGAAGTGGTTCATGTAAAAGGAGTTCCATGATTGCATTTAATAGGCTAGACTGTTTCACTTTGCGGCCAGAACCAAGGTGAATAAATCCATGTTGTTCTTTTGGAAAAGCGAGCGATTGTTCAAAATCATTTTGTGCAAGAACAACGGCGGGAATGCCCATGTATGCCACATCGTACGGCATGTATCCGGATCCGCATAAGACAACATCCGCAGTCGAGTAAATCTCGGAGAAATCATAGGGATGAACCTGAATGAATGTATTGCGTCTACCGAGTGCCATCATTCGGAGTTCGCTGACATCGTGACTATATTGTTCCCCAATAAGTGCTGTAACTTTAAGTGGGATTTGAAGTTGAAACATATGACGAAGGGCGCGGTACGTTAAATTCCCGGGATCCTTGTCGTCGAATGAAATAATGAGATGGGGAATAGGGTTTAGCTTGTTTTTTTGCAAGCCAGTATTTTTATAAGGCAAGATTTTTTCGTCTGCGATAAACGTTTCGATGCCTTCAACGTAGTGTTCTGGAGCTTTGTCATTTGTGTCTTCATAGAGTGTCTGAAATACTAGGTCAGCATGCTTTCCGCCTTCGCCAAAATCATCGAAATGAATAATGGATGGAACAAGACTTCGAATTTTTTCAACTTCTTCTAGTGATGTAGAGCCACTGTCACGAAGCAGTAAATCGGGCTCGATCGTTCTTAATGTATTTAAGAGTGTGGACTTGCTTGAAACGGTAAAGGTTTCATATCCTTCAGGTGTTGAAACGGATTGATTTCCTCGGATAAATACAACTTCGACTCCTGTTAATTCTTTTGCAATCGTTTCGACTCTTCTTGTTGGGTATGTCCCTTTTTCGTTCAAATCACAAATGTAAATTGCCACTTTCTTCTTTTGAAGTTTGTCTATTGGAATCACCCTTCCTTAACATATCAGTCTGTCTATCCATCGTATGGCTGAAAAAAATAATTTATGTATTAATCCGTTCAATGAATCTAGGAATGTGGTAAACTAATTGTATTTGAGACAGGTTTCATAGATTTTGAAGCGAATCCAAATGAAGGAAATCTAAGATTTTAAAAAACTGAAACTTAGTATAGGGAGGTGCTTGCATTGTTAGATTCATTATTATTTAACCTAATGCTCGTCGTATTAATCGGTATTTTATCGCAGTGGGTTGCTTGGCGATTTCGCATGCCAGCCATTGTTGTTATGTCCGTTGCAGGACTACTTGTAGGACCCATTTTTGGGTTGATTAATCCTCAAGAAAGTATGGGGGAATTATTTGGACCGATCATTACGTTAGCGGTCGCAGTGATTTTGTTTGAAGGAAGTTTGAACTTAGAAATCAAGGAAATTAAAGGTTTTGGTAAGCCAGTTACACGAATTGTTACGATTGGTGCCTTTATCGCTTGGATAGCTGGATCGCTTGCAGCACACTATATCGCGGGGCTTCCCTTAACGGTTGCATTTATTATTGGTGGTTTGTTTATCGTTACAGGGCCAACAGTTATATTGCCATTATTAAGACAGGCAAAATTAAAACCGCGTCCAGCAGCGATATTAAAGTGGGAAGGTATTGTTGTCGATCCAATCGGAGCACTTCTTGCAGTTTTTACGTTTGAGTTATTCAAATTTATTAACGGTGAAGTTACTCTACCATCGTTCCTGTTGTTTTTTGCAGGTTCAATTTTTGCGGTTATCTTAGGTTATGCAGTGGGGAAAATTCTTGGAGTTTCGTTTGAAAAGGGAAATGTTCCCGAATTCTTGAAGTCTCCCGTACTTTTTGCAGTTGTTATTTTCACATTCGTATTTTCGGATGAAATTATGGAACACACAGGCCTACTCGCTGTTACTGCGATGGGAATGACGATGGCGAATATGCGTCTAACTTCCATTCATGACATTCGAGAGTTCAAAGAAAATATTTCTGTGCTATTAATTTCTGGAATCTTTGTGATGTTAACAGCGTCACTTGATCCGCAAATACTTAAAGAAATATTTAGTCTAAATATCATCCTTTTTGTAATCGCAATGCTCATTGTCGTTCGTCCACTATCCATATTGCTTTCCACGATAGGGACCGACTTAAATATGAGAGAAAGAATACTCCTCAGTTGGATTGCACCAAGAGGAATTGTCGCTTTAACGGTTTCAGGCTATTTTGCAACAGTGTTGACGGAACACGGATATGAAGGAGCAGAAATTCTAACAGCACTTACCTTTGCACTCGTATTTGGAACAGTTGTGTTACACGGCTTTTCAATTGGTCCGCTTGCAAGAAGATTGAATTTGACGACTGCGGATGAATCCGGAGTGCTCATTGTTGGTGGTTCACGATTTGCAGCAGAATTTGCTCAATCAATTAAAAATACTGGAAATGCTGTCATTGTTGTCGATCGGTCGTGGGCGAATTTAGCGCCTAGTAGACAAATGGGTGTGAATACCTTTATTGGGAATATTCTTGAAGAACAAAACGACTACCATCTAGATTTAACGCCGTATCGATTCATCCTTGCGATGACAAAGGCAGACATATATAACGCGCACATTTGTGCAGACTTTGTCCCTGAGTTAGGTCGAGAAAACTTGTATCAAACAGGGTTTCATTCAACAACTGAAACAAAAGGGTACGGTCTTACAAGTGGGCAGTACCTATTTACGCCAGCTGTTTCGATCTATCAAATCGAGGACCGCGTAAATGAGGGGCATGTCATTCGTAAAACACTCATTACGAAGCAATATAGTTATACACAATACCTCCGCGAACGGGATGATTCATCCATACTGCTGTACATTTTACGTGCAGATAGTTCGATTGAGTTTTATTCGCCGGAAGTTGAGCTTCAGGCAAATCCAGGGGATGCTGTACTTGCGCTTAGTGTACCTACGAAAGCGATTGAACGTGTTCTAGATCGACTTGGAGAAGAAATCATAGGGAACGATGCAACTTATGATGAAATTAAAGACCTTTTTACGAATGAAAAAAGCAATAAAGCATTTATTCCAGGAGATGCACCTGTTTCAGCGAAAGTATAATCTGTAAAAGAAGAGTTGCCGAAGTCCATTTATGGGTCGGCAACTTCTTTTTTTGGTAGAATGGAATGTATCATATCGTTTCAGGGGGATTTCAAGTGAAAGTCGTATTTGTAAATGGAACAGTACTCGGTTCAAAAACAAAAATTATGTTAGAAACAATTCGAACGTATATAGAAGAAACAGGGTGTGGATTCACTTTGGAATTGGTGGATTTAGGAGACTATGAGCATCAAATTGTAGATGGAAGACCTTTAGAAAACTACAATAAAGATATGCAGGAAATTGTTCGTAAATTTGAAGAAGCGGATGGATACATCATCGCCTCGCCGATTTTCCAAGGATCAATTCCTGGTGTGCTTAAAAATGTGTTCGACATACTTGATCCGAAAACGATGCGCTATAAACCGGTGTCAATTGTCGCAAATGGAGGTACCTACCAACATCACCTCGTTATCGAAAACCAACTGAAACCGATATTGGATTACTTTCGTTGTCTCGTAACGCCGAATTTTGTGTATACACATGCAGGCCATTTTGATGAAAAGAATACAATCATCGATGAAAATGTACATAATCGATTGCGTGAACTTGCACGCGTTTTTGTACATTATGCGGAGATGAGTAAAGAAGTGGCAAAGGAATCACTGGATAAGGATTGATGGAAACGATTTTCTGAGCTGTCTAACAAGTTTGTACTACTGAAGAGGTGAGTGGAGATTCGACGATTCCACTCACCCTTTTTTATTTAACAAAGCCAAAAAGTTGTTCGAATACCTCCTATCCATGCAATGAACTCAAATCTCCTTTATACTAAAAGTATGTAGAAAGGGGATTTACGAATGTCTAAATCACTTGTATTAGCAGAAAAGCCATCTGTAGCACGCGATATTGCGCAAGTGCTTGGCTGTCATAAAAAGGGGAACGGTTTCCTCGAAGGGACAAATTATATTGTCACATGGGCGCTTGGTCATTTAGTGACGCATGCGGATCCTGAAGGGTATGGCAATGAATATAAAGAGTGGAAGCTGGAGCATTTACCGATTGTCCCAGATCCATTTAAATTGGTGCCGATTCGCCAGACGATGAAGCAATACAATGCAGTAAAAGCGCAATTAAAAAGAAGCGATGTTAAAGATATAATTATTGCGACAGATGCTGGACGTGAAGGGGAACTCGTTGCACGCTGGATTTTGGAACAAGCAAAAGTTAAAAAGCCTGTAAAACGTCTGTGGATTTCTTCCGTTACGAACAAAGCGATTCAAGACGGATTTAAAAACTTAAAAGATGGTCGTGCATATGAAAACTTATATGCAGCTGCCGTCGCTCGTGCTGAAGCGGACTGGGTTGTTGGCATTAATGCAACTCGTGCTCTGACCGTAAAATACAATGCGCAACTTTCAACAGGCCGCGTACAAACCCCAACTCTTGCAATGATTGCAGAACGGGAAAAACAGATTAACGAGTTCAAACCACAATCGTATTATGGACTGGAAGCTATTTCAGAGACTGCGAGGTTTACTTGGTACGACAAATCGGGTCAGACGCGTGCATTTGATAAAGCTAGTGTGGAGCAATTATTGGAGAAACTTGACGGTGTTCACATTGGGAAAGTTAGCGATGTGAAAACTTCGCCAAAGTCTCAACCAGCACCGCATCTGTTCGATTTGACAGAATTACAAAAAGAAGCACACCGTCGTTGGTCATGGTCAGCGAAAGAGACGTTGTCTACACTTCAGAATTTATATGAGCGCCATAAAGCGGTAACGTATCCACGTACCGACTCGAAGCATTTAACATCTGATATGGAAAGTACGTTAATTGACCGCGTGAAGGCTGTGGATCTTGGACCTTTCCGAAAAGCTGTTAATACGTTGCTTCGTGCGGGAAAAGTGAAACCACAGCGTGGGGTCATTGATGATAAGCGGGTTTCAGATCACCATGCCATTATTCCGACGGAGGAAACACCTATCTTGCAAAATCTGTCTGATAAAGAACAGCGTTTGTATTGCATCATCGTCAATCGATTTCTCGCGGTATTTTTCGGCCCCTATCGATACGATCAAGTAACTGCTGATTTACTTGTTGGTGGTGAAATGTTTAAAGCAAGAGGGCGGACAGTAACGGACGAAGGATGGAAAAAGGTGTACTTGTCAGATGAGGAAGAAGTGGATACAGATAGGCTTCCTGCATTTACAAAAGGTGAAGAGTTGAAAATTAAGGCCGTCTCGATGACAGAAGGACAAACGAAGCCTCCCGCACGTTTTAATGAAGGAACATTGCTTGCCGCGATGGAAAATCCCACACAATTTATGGCGGGCGAATCGAAGGATTTGATTCAAACAATTGGTGAAACGGGTGGTCTAGGCACAGTGGCAACACGTGCGGATGTTATCGAACGACTGTTTAAGTCTTTTGTTCTCGAGAAAAAAGGGAACGATATATATACAACTTCAAAGGGACGCCAATTGCTAGAGTTGGTACCTGAAGACTTAAAGTCCCCAGCTTTAACAGCGGAGTGGGAGCAAGGATTGACAAAGATTGCAACGGGTAAAATGAAGAAATCGGAATTTATGAAAGAGATGATTGCTTTCTCTCGTAAAGCCGTTACAGAAATTAAAACGGATGAGAAGAAATTTAAACACGATAACGTAACGGGAAGAACTTGTCCGGACTGTGGAAAACTTCTTCTTGAAGTGAATGGTAAACGGGGCAAAATGCATGTCTGTCAAGATAGAGAATGTGGCTATCGTAAAAGTATTTCTAGACAAACAAATGCAAGATGTCCAGTCTGTCACAAGCGTCTTGAGCTTAGAGGACAAGGCGATGGACAAATTTTCGTTTGTGGGTGTGGTCATAGGGAAAAACTATCTGCATTTGAAAAGCGAAGAAAGTCTTCGGGTAACCAGAAAGTGGATAAACGTGATGTCCAAAAATATATGAAAAAGCAAGAAGAACCAGAAAATAATGCAATGGCAGAAGCGTTGAAGAAACTATTCGATAAATAGTTCATCTTTTTGCATTCGGTTTACTAATCAATTCAAGCATTTTCGAAAGAGCCAATTCATCACATTGACACGATCCTATTTTGAATTCAATAGGATCGTGTTTTTTTGAAAGTTTACATTCATATAATATATTGATATGATAAAAAGAAGTAGGTACTTTTCTAGTAAATTAATTGCTTTGGAATGAAAGCGTTTACTTTATGAAGCGGGGAGGTTGGATTTATTCTACGAAGAAAAGGGGAGAATGGAAAATGAGAAACGTTGTAGAGATTATGAAGGAAATCCTTGGTGTTCCTGAATCAGAAATTACTGAAATAAAGCCTTTTGGTGGAATGACGAATATTAATTATTGCACTTCGGTAGGGAACGATCGATATATTGTAAGAATTCCAGGACTGGGAACAGACCAGTTTATTAATCGGCATGAGGAAAAAAGAAATCTTGAAATTGGAATGGAATTGGGGATAAATCCAGAGCATATTTATTTCGATGCAGAAACAGGTTTGAAAATCACCCGAATGATTCCAGGTGCAAGAACGTTAACGCAAAAGGCTACGAAAGAACAAGGTACGATTACAAAGGTAACGGAAGTGCTGAGAAAATTACATGATTCAAATGTTAAAATGGACAATGATTTTAACTTATATAAACTAATGACGCATTATGAAAACAATGCAGCGGAAGCAAATGCGACATTCTATTCGAATTTTGATGAAGTTAAAAAGGAAGTAGAACAAATTAAGTCTGCTTATGACACGATGCCAAAATTAGTCTATCCATGTCATATCGATTCAATCTATGAAAATTTTGTTACGGATGAAAATGAAAATTTGTTTTTAATCGATTGGGAATACAGCGGTATGTTTGATCCACTTTGGGATGTAACGACACATATGATGGAATCAGGTTTTACAGCACAAGAAGAAGCTGTTTTTTTGTGTGCTTATTTTCAAAGAGAGGCTACTGGAGAAGAGAAAGAAAGAGTTCTCATCCACAAAATCTTTCAAGATTATTTATGGTCCATCTGGACGTTGTTTAAAGAGGCAAAAGGCGATCATTTTGGTTCGTATGGACAAGACCGCTTTGATCGATTACAAAGACATGTGAAATTATATAAGGAAGAGTATAGCAATAGGATATCTATATGAGAAACAAAAAAACGGTTGGCGGCGTGACGTTCGGTATTTTTTCGGGAATATTTTGGGCCGTCGATACTGTTTTAATAGGCGTAGTCCTATCAATGACGGGTTTTTTAGCATTTGAAGAAATCTTATTCGTTGCCCCTTTGTTAAGCACTTTTTTGCATGATGTTTTTTCAGCAATTTGGATGACTGTTTTTCTTCTAGGAAAAGGTGAGTACAAGACGGCGATCTCGAGTTTGAAAAAGAAGCCAGGTCGAATTATTATTCTTGCGGGAACTCTTGGGGGACCGATTGGCATGACCTTTTATGTCCTCTCAATTCAAAGCATCGGATCGTCGTATACTGCTGTTATTTCGAGTATATATCCAGCAGTAGGGGCCCTCTTTGCATATATAATATTGAAAGATAAATTAAGGTTAGGCAATTGGTTTGGTTTGATCATGAGTATCACATTCATTATTCTACTAAGTTATTCGGGTGAACTCGTTGTAGGATCCAATGCATCATTAGGGCTTATTTTTCTTATCATTTGTATTATAGGATGGGGATTGGAGTGTGTCGTTAGTGCTTACGCAATGAAAGACGATGGCATTAAACCTGAGCATGCCTTACTAATTCGACAATACACTTCTTCACTTATCTTCGGATTGCTCATTATTCCAATTTTTGTTGGGCATTCCTACACGCTTCAAATTATGACATCCCCACTCGTACTTCTTGCTTTAGCTGGCGTCGCTTTAGCTGGAACGTTATCCTATATTTTTTACTACAACGCAATCAATATTATTGGCCCTATTCGTGCAATGGCTATGAACATTACATACGCTGCATGGGCCGTCGGATTTTCAGCAATCCTATTTGGCGCAACCTTTACGTGGAAAGAATTTATTTTCGCAACATGCATTATCGTCGGCTCAATAGTCGCAGTAGTAGAAAAAGGCACAGTTCCATTACCTTTGATAGGAGAAAAAGAATTTGTGAAATGAAGGAACATACGCCTATAAGGATAGGTCTTTCGCTTAATGTGAAGATTAATGAAACCCTGTATAATTTAAATTAACTGTATAGAGCGACAAATCTCATTTTAAGAAGCGAGGTGAAGTGAAATGAATGCAATCTTATCGCAAGTATCTATGCATGATAAGATGCAAAGAGTGGACATAGCTAAGCGTAGAAATGCCGAGATTGCATATGGTCGTCAAGAGAAATACAATGTAGATCATCAAAAGAAATTAGAGGCTTTAGAGCAATTAATCAAAGGAAAAACGGATAGGGAATCCATTCAGATCAAGAAATCGAAAGTAAGTGAACTGGGTGCCGGTCAAGTCAAGCAAGTCACCATTCCTGTTGGCAAAACATTAGAAGAAACAATTGATTTGTGGAAAAACGTCCGGAGCGAAGCGATTTCAAGGCCGGAGCCAACAACAGCAGATTTTCAATTAGCTGCAAAAGCAACTTCTACTATTATGCAAACAGAAGCACAAATTACGCTTCATAATTACGCTCATTCCGAAATTGATCGTGCAACAAAAGTGGAGGAAGCTGAGTCAATGAAGCTAGCATCCATGGAACTTCCCTCAAAATTAGATTTCGAAGTGTTAGAAAAGCAAAAAAGATTCGAGCATGCCATATCGACCTACTCTTTCCACGTACAAATGAAGCAGCAAGGTTTTGAAATTGCATTGCCAAGTTTTTATAAAGTTGCATAGAACTTCTGAGACCACCAATGACTTGGTGGTCTTTCCGATTGAATGGGTATGTGGAATGTTGAGGGATGGTTTGCGAAAGCGCGTACAATCGAAGGAATTGCGCGGACATCCCGCTGATTAGCGCGGACAATCCGTTCGAAAGAGCGGACATCCGCTAAAAGGGCTGACAATCGACGGAATAGCGCTGACATCCCGCTGATTAGCGCGGACAATCCATCAAAAAGCCCGGACATCCCGTCCCAATCAAAACTTCATCATAAAAAAGGAGCCCCCAAATGGCGAAATCGAGTAAACCTACGAAAACGAATGCGATGCGAATTTTGGATCGTGAAAAAATAGCATATGAGTTAATGGAATACGATATTCACGATGGACAGATAGATGGCGTGTCAGTTGCCGAGAAAACAGGACAACCCCAAGACATCGTATATAAAACACTAGTTACGAAGGAAGGTGCATCTAATCTATTTGTTTTTTTAATTCCAGTTGCTCAAGAATTGGATTTGAAAAAAGCTGCAAAAGTTGCAGGCGTGAAAAAGTTGGATATGCTTCCAGTAAGCGAGCTAACTAAAGAGACAGGTTATATGCGTGGTGGTTGTTCAGCAATTGGAATGAAAAGAAGTTACCCGACATTTATCGACAAATCAGCAGAGCAATTCGAAAATATTATCGTCAGTGCAGGTAAAATAGGGCTTCAGATGAAACTAGCGCCTCACGACCTTTCACGAATGACGGACGCTATTTTTGAAAGTCTTGTCAAAGCTTGACTATTTGTATAGAAAACCATGTCCATGCTATGATGAATAGATTATTAGAGGCATTCATTTGATTCTTGCATGGGTGTTACATATAGAGAGAAGGAAGTATATTGAGAAGGATTTTGATGTGGAGATGGATTTTCTTCTTTGTGGGGATTATGATTCTGTCACTAGGTGTTTCGATGACAATAAAAGGTCAGCGGCTGGGCATCGCTCCTTGGGATGTTCTACATGTAGGATTGTATAAGAACTTTGGATTAACGATTGGGACATGGGGAATCATCACTGGATTTGTAATCATATTGATAACCGCGGCAGCACTTAAGCAATTCCCGAAACTAGGTACATGGGTTAATATGGTTATGATTGGCTTGTTTATAGACTTATTTAATTGGTTATTGCCCGAATTTACTACGTTGGCTGGACAAATCATCATATTTACACTAGGTGTTCTCGTTGTCGGTATTGGCTGTGGCGTCTATGTTAGCGCAAGTGTGGGTGCCGGTCCAAGAGATAGTTTAATGCTCCTTTTAGTAGATAAAATGGGGTTTAGCTTAAAAAAGGCTCGTACAATAATGGAAGTTGTCGTAGCTATTTTAGGGTGGATGCTAGGTGGTCCTGTTGGGATAGGTACTGTCCTCGTTGCAATATTCACCGGACAAATTATTCAGTTCGCGCTTGCGAAAAGCCGTAAACTTCTACTGAGAATTATTGGTGATGTAGATCAAGAACTATTATTTAAAATGAACTTAATTCAATAAGTAAAATGACTAAAGCATGTGCCCTGGCCGTGCTTTTTTTGTTTGTCCGAGCATAGATTAATCGTATGTATAGAAAGGGTGAACAGCATGTATGGAACAGTAATAGAGTATATGGGTACGGCATATACGGGGGAAGGGGTTTCACATAAATATGAGGAACTGATCGCATCCGCCTCCAAAACAGTGTTTCTAAAATGTCCTCCGACAAATGCGCTTTCGAATTTATTGAATGAAACCGGAACTCACTTTTTAAAACGTGGGTATGATATTGACCGATTTATGAATCCAACCCATCCAGATCTTACAGATGCAATTTATGTGAAAGGTCTTAACTTGTTAATTGTTCAAGCTTCAAATCCAGTTGCATTAGAACCTACAGACATTGGTGGTAAACATTTCGTTGTCAGTTTTTATGATGTGTACAACGAAACCATTTTGCGTGAAAAAAATAAAGTCATTGTAGAAAAAATAGAACAATCGGAGAAATCCTTTGAGAAAGCACTTGGTTTTCTTTCGGATGCAAAAGTGATTCATGATGAATGGGAAGTAGTTAACATTGACCGGATGATTTGGGAACTCCATGTACAGCTAATTGAATCATTGAAAGAAAGGTTGTTTGATTCGATCTCGCTGAATAAAAAGTCGGTCGTTTCACATCGTCTCATTGGTTCGTTAACATCACGTGGAGCGCGAGATTTCATACCTTCAATTACGAAGCGAATGGAACGCCGAATTCTCATTAAGGGATTGCCTGGAACTGGGAAATCTACGCTTATGAAATCCCTAGGTGCTGAAGCTGAAAAGCGGGGATTCGATGTGTTGTACGGTTGGTGTGGTTTAGATCCAAGTGGAGTCGATCTCGTTCAATTTCCGGAGTTATCCATTTGCTTAATCGATGCGACGCAACCGCATATGTATGAACCTGAACATAAGGGCGATGAAGTGTTGGATCTTGTGCATATGTGTGAAGAGGATGAAGAAGCTGAGGATAAAGTGCAGGAAATAAGCGGAAGATATGCTGGAAGAATTCTAGATGCCGCTGGATATATGCAGGCGTTTGCACAAGCTGACAGCATCATGAAGAGCACGATGGATTCTGCAATTGATCAAACCATCTTTGAAAAGAAGTCGAAGCAACTTTTAGACATAATCGGATAACAAGTACATTAAACTACAGGTTGGTGGGCATTATGATAAAATAGCCGTAAAACCCACCTGAGAGGAAGATGATTATGTCCAACATACTAGATGCATTTTTAAATGAAAACCTACAGGAACTTCGGGAACAAGGAATGTACAATGAAATTGATCCCGTCGAAGGACCAAATGGTGCGATGATTTCAATTCGTGGCAAGCAGTTAATTAATTTATCCTCAAATAATTACTTAGGTCTTGCAACGGATCAAGACTTGAAACGACTTGCAACAGATGCGATCGAAAAATACGGAGTAGGTGCGGGTGCAGTTCGTACAATAAACGGTACACTCGATCTTCACGTAGAGCTCGAAAAAAAGCTCGCTGAATTTAAAGGGACAGAAGCCGCTATTTCTTACCAATCCGGCTTCAATTGTAATATGGCCGCTATTTCAACCGTTATGAATAAAAACGATGCCATTCTTTCAGATGAATTAAACCACGCGTCAATAATCGATGGTTGCCGTCTCTCCGGCGCAAAAGTAATTCGGATTAATCATCAAGATATGGACGACCTTCGTGCAAAAGCGAAAGAAGCGACTGAATCCGGTATATATGGAAAAGTAATGTACATTACGGATGGTGTATTCTCCATGGACGGCAACATCGCCAACCTTCCTGAAATTGTGAAAATCGCTAAAGAATTCGACCTGATTACATATGTGGACGACGCACATGGATCAGGTGTAACTGGGAAAGGGAAGGGAACTGTAAAGCATTTCGGTCTTGAAAAAGAGATTGACATGCAGATGGGAACACTGTCTAAAGCAGTTGGCGTTGTCGGGGGATATGTCGCCGGTAAACAAAACTTAATTGATTGGTTAAAAGTTCGTTCACGTCCATTTTTATTCTCAACAGCGGTTACTCCCGGAGATGTCGCTGCGACAATAGGTGCCTTGCAAAAAATTATGGACTCGACTGAATTGCATGATCAACTATGGGAAAATGGGGACTACTTAAAAGTGGGGCTTAAAAAGCTAGGATTTGATATTGGAGCTTCTGAAACGCCAATTACTCCATGTATTATTGGTGAAGAAAAATTAACTCAAACCTTTTCGAAACGCCTGATGGAAGAAGGCGTCTATGCAAAGGCCATTGTATTCCCAACAGTAGCCAAAGGAAAAGGCCGCGTGCGCAATATGCCGACCGCCGAACATACGAAAGAGATGCTCGATGAAGCACTTCTTGTGTATGAAAAAGTAGGAAAAGAGCTTGACATTATTTAATATTGGAACGAAAGGACCTCCAACTGGCATAAGCTAGTTGGAGGTTTTTAAATTAAAGTTCGATTATCTAAGACCAATCTAGTGCATACTAATGCGAATGTAACGGATGCATAGGGGTTAATTTAAGAAATAAGGAATCATGTACCGTTCAAAAATACATACTTTAAATTTGAAAGGAGTTTTCACATGAAAAAAATCATCGTTACCGGAGCAAGTGGCCAAATCGGGTCGGAGCTCATATCAAAACTGCGGTCAGAATATGGGGTCGATAATGTTTTAGCGACAGATATACGCAAAAGTAATACCCCAACAGACGGCCCGTTTGAAATGCTTGATGTGACCGATGCAAATTCAATGCATGCGCTTGCTGGCAAGTTTGGTGCCGATACGATGATCCATATGGCGGCATTGTTATCTGTAAAAGCAGAAGACGCGCCACATTTCGCATGGAATTTGAACATGGGTGGACTCATGAATGCACTTGAAGTATCGCGTGAATTAAAGCTTCAGTTTTTTACACCGAGTTCAATTGGTTCATTTGGTCCAACTACTCCTAAAATAAAAACTCCGCAAGATACGTTTCAACGTCCGACTACGATGTACGGTGTCAATAAAGTGGCTGGCGAACTTTTATGTGACTATTATTATCATAAATATGGATTGGACACACGTGGGGTTCGTTTCCCCGGCCTCATCTCCTACATAACGCCACCAGGGGGAGGAACAACAGATTACGCTGTCGATATCTATTACAAGGCGCTTGAAGACGGAAAATTTACATGCAATCTTGCAGAGGGCACTTACTTAGATATGATGTATATGCCAGATGCATTGCAGGCAATAATTGATTTATTGGAAGCGGATCCTTCGAAATTGGTTCATCGGAATGCGTTTAATGTAACAGCGATGAGTTTTGAACCGTCTGAAATTGCTGCTGAGATTAAGAAGCACATCCCGTCATTTGAAATTGCATACGAAATCAACCCGGTGCTGCAAACAATTGCCAACAGTTGGCCTGACTCACTTGATGCATCGGCAGCTGTAAACGAATGGGGATTCAAAACGGTCTATGATTTGGAAAAAATGACGGTAGACATGCTGGAGAAATTAAAGCTGAAATAAGTTTGATAAAAAAATAAGAGTGCCACGTATGGACATCCATTCGCTTCCCTGCGAATTGTGGTCGTACTTGGCACTCTATTTACGTTTCTAACTATCTGTAAAGTACAGGCATTGCTAGACGCACACTAAATAGTTTGACGAAACGGAATAGTGTGATAACGTTAAGCTAGAATTCGCGATCCGTACAATTTTGCGCCAGGTTTTCATGGTGCTCCTTATGAAAAACGCGGTCTAAAGTTCTTCTTTTGGCTAATCAAAATGACTATGTATCTAACTTAGTATAAGGAGAGATTTTAATGAGTGAATTTAAATCACCTCATAAAATTTATTATGGGGCAGGATCACTGGAAAAATTAGAAAGCATATTAGATGAAATAAATGCACGTAGTGTGTTTCTCGTTAGTGACCCATCACTAGTAAAACTCGGTTTGATTAATCCTATTTTAGAAGTTTTAGAATGTAGAAAAACAAACGTGTATTTGGAAACAAATGTTGTACCCGAGCCATCTGTAGACCTTGGAAATAGAATAGTAAATGAAATTCGGAAAGGCGATTATGATTTAGTAATTGGAATTGGAGGCGGGAGTTCAATAGACTTGGCTAAGGCCACCGCCGTACTCGCTAAAAATGAAGGACGAGTTGAAGAGTACTTAAACCTTTCTGGAGATAAAGTACCTATACATAAAGGGCTTCCAAAAGTATTGATTCCAACAACGTCAGGCACTGGAGCGGAAGTGACTGACATTTCAGTTTTTTCATTGGAAGATACAAAGGATGTAATTACTCACGATTATTTACTTGCTGACTATGTGATTGTCGATCCCGTTCTGACGTATACACTTCCCCAGAGAATAACCGCGGCAAGTGGAATTGATGCACTAACGCACGCACTAGAGGCTTATACTTCAATCAATTCAACGCCGTTAACAGATTTACTAGCATTGGATGCAATAGAAAAGATATCACAAAGTATTAGAACTGCAGTTTGGAATGGTCAAGATAAAAAAGCTAGAGAACAAATGGCATTGGGAAGTTTGCAAGCGGGTTTAAGTTTTTATAATGCAGGGGTGGCTGGCGTGCACGCACTCGCATATCCGTTAGGTGGACTGTTTAAAATTCCACATGGAGAGTCAAATGCAGTCTTGTTGCCGTATGTTTATGATCATATTTGGCCTTCTTGTATAGACAAGATGGTAAAAGTTGCGGAGGCAATGCAACTTCCAACTGAAGGGAAAAGCAATCGGGTTAGTGCTCAAAGCGTCGTTCAAAGTTTGTTAGATCTCGTTAAAGACGTTGGACTAC
The DNA here is from genome assembly GCF_054482775.1 of Sporosarcina sp. CAU 1771. NCBI lineage: Bacteria > Bacillati > Bacillota > Bacilli > Caryophanales > Caryophanaceae > Sporosarcina > Sporosarcina sp. CAU 1771. The sequence continues at coordinate 151,419 of NZ_JBTLRN010000002.1, forward strand.
CTATCAGACTAAAAGATTATAATATAAAAACAGAGGATTTAGATCGTTTAGCTGAAAATGGAGCGAAGCAGAAAAGATTACTTAGTAGAAGTCCCAAACAGTTAGACATTACCTCTATTGAAACGATCTATAAAAATGCTTACGAGGGTACACTAACTATTGATTAAGAGAGTGTGTAAGATAAAATTCTTGTAGACTACTCTATCAAGTACGTTCAAAAAATAGGTAATGCCCTTATGAAAAAATATTGGCGCAAAGGGAGAGAACCAAATGTACAAAATGATTATAGAACCTCGAGTTTCAGAAACAGATGGTGTTGGACATATCAATAATACAACTTTGCCAATTTGGTTCGAAGCCGCTCGAAATCCTATATTTAAATTATTTACGCCAGATAGTCAATTTCAAAACTGGAAAATGATTATTTTAACTATGAATGTAAATTACAAAGCTCAAATATATTTTGGAACAAATGTAGAGGTTTTTACATGGGTAAATAAAATAGGGAATTCAAGTCTAGAATTGTACGAAGAGATTTGGCAGGAAGGAAAGTTATGTGCGGATGGAACTGTAACCTATGTGAACTTTAATACAGAGAAACAAGTTTCGGAACGCATTCCTGATACGATTAGAAAAGAGTTGGAAGTACACCGTTATAATGAAGGGCAGTGAACATCACTTGTTCAATTTTATTTACAAGGGATGCTTGATAAATAGATAACATATGTGTAAACTTATCCACAAAATATGAATGTTGAATGCTATTCGTAATTCAACTAGAAAAGACCCTACACTCGTGTAAGGTCTTTTCTGTAGTTCATTTATCATAAAGGCTATGTTAAGTAACTCTGTTGATAGTTGATAAAGTATTTGGACACACCTTGTCAAGTAGAGGGGAAAGTGTGAAAATATCGCTTCGTCAACGTTTTTTAGCATAGCTAAAATAATGAACATTAATTGGTGATGGCCTCCCGTAGTAAGCCCGTCAGAAAGTTCACTGTCGATCTTACTACTTCGGCTCACACTTGTCGCTTCTTCGCTAGTTCGTTTTATTTCATGGTTAATGCAGCAATAAGATTGGAGCAAAAATACTATTTGTACGCTCCTAGTTGATTGAAGTGGAAGACGGCGACTCCGGGAGGACAAGCGGGTCAGGTGAAACAACAACGGGTTGGTCCACCGCCTGCCCTCCGGAACGCGTCAGGGAAAGATCGGATTTTATCTTTTCGCACTTCCGGTCTGAAACGGAAATCAGCGTGTTAGATCTGCTCACTCAAGCGCTTTTGTGTAATAAGCTTTATCAACATTACTATATTAAAAGAGCTAAAATAAAAGATGGGCAACTCCTGCGATAATTGGTAAAGAAATAAGTGTGCGCAGAAGGAAAATAACAACTAAATCTAAGAAGTTTACTGGTATTTTTGAACCGAGTAACAGTCCGCCAACCTCCGCCATGAAGATTAACTGAGTCACTGAAACCGTTGCAATAACGAATAATGTTAGCTCGGATGTAATTAGCCCCTCCGCCAAAATAACGGGTAAAAACATATCCGTAAAGCCGACAACCATGAGTTGCGCAGCATCAGCAGCCTCGGGAATGCCGAGAACAGCTAAAATCGGTTCAAACGGTTTGCCTAAAATGGTGAAAACACTTGTATATTCGGCAAGAATAAGTGCAATTGTCCCAAAAGCCATAACGACTGGAATAACACCTAACCACATATCAAGGACATTTTTGAAACCACTCGATAGGACTTTTCCGAAAGAGCGATTGGCATCTGCTTTTGTTAAGGCATTTTCAAGGCCATGCGTAAAGGAGCTATATCCTTCAGGCAACTTTTCTTCATTCCCAGTAAAAGGTCTGCCATCAATGTATTCATCTTCTTTTCCAGCCAATGGATAGATGCGTGGCATGATAAAAGCAAGAACGAGTCCTGAAAAAACGACGGTGCCGTAAAAAGGTAAAAAGTAAGAGCCGAGGCCGACTTTTTCAATGATAACTATGGAAAAAGTGATAGATACAACTGAAAAAGTAGTTCCGATAATCGCTGCTTCTTTTTTCGTATAAAAGCCTTCTTCGTATTGTTTACTCGTAAGTAAAACCCCGATCGTACCGTCTCCAATCCATGAAGTAAGTGCATCGATCGAAGAGCGACCAGGTATTTTGAATAACGGTCGCATGATCTTAGACATCATCGTTCCAAAAAACTCAAGTAACCCGAAGTTCAAAAGAAGGGGTAAAAGAAACCCAGCGAATAAGAAAATTGTAAATAAGAACGTCACCAATCCGTCATCGCTTAAAAGAAGCCCTCCTGTATACTCACTCCAAATCGCTTCTGGCCCAAATTGTAGTTGAACAAGTAGTGCTGAAATGGCACCAATAATTCGTACAATGATCCAGAAAGGCGAAACTTTGAACAGCTTCATAGCGAAAGATGGTTTCGCATGCTCATTTTGAACAAATAAATAGAGAATCGAACCGATTGCTGCAATTAGTAAAATACCAGTTGCGGTCCAAGGCATAATTGGAGCGATTGACGTAGATAGAATATCTGCAAATATGGCAACAGGAACTTTCCAAACTTCACCGAACTTGACGGGCACCATAAATAAAATAACGCCAAGAATTGAGGGGATTAGGAAGAGTAACCATGTAGAAAGCGAAAATTTTTTCATTTATTTATAACTCCTCTGTATATTGAATGCTGACATGTGAATAATTATACATTCTATACTCTTGTAGTATCCTTGTAAATAGTATAGGTCAAATTCCATTTCTTCAGACTTTTCAGTAGGTAACTTCAGGTGCCAGTTGCCTTTGTTAAGTTTAAGAGGAAACTTTTTTATGAAAAAATGAAACGATTTCATATCGTATGCGTATAAGTAGTAGAAACAAAATTTATTGCAGGAAAAGAGTGTTTGATATGTTGGAATTGCTACTATTTTCATTAATTGTAGGTGTTGTCGGAAGTGTCATTGTCGTTCCGCTACTTACTTCAAATAACGAAGAGGAATCGCTAACGTTCAACCGATGGACCGCTTTAGGTACGCTTACGGTTGTTGGTACAGTTGTCGTCTTCATATTTTATTATGCGACGAATTTGGATCGAAATTGGACATCGCTTTGGACGTTGCTTCTCATAGTTACTGCATTAGGTGCATTTGCATCAAAAGGGACGGAACGCAAAGTAAAAATGGCATTCGCACTTGCTGCACTGATCGTCGGTGTTTATGTGTTAAGTGCTCCACTTTTCAATGCGAATAAAAAGTATGAAACAGTGGAGATGGTTCAAAAAGTAGAAATTACTGCATTTGATGAAACGAAAACACCGGCAAGTGTACCTCCTAAATTTGCGCGCAACAAAATGAAGAAAGCATTTAGCCAAGTTCCAAATACGAGTTATTATGAGCTTGGGAATTTACAAATTCAAAAAGTGAATGACGAGTTTGTTTACATTGCACCTGTAGAATTCTCTGGTTTTTTCAAGTGGTTTAACGGGAAGACGACACCGGGATACTTTACGATGAGTGCAACAGACTCAGCGGACAATCCAAAGTTTGTTAAAGTTGAAATGGCTTATACACCGTCCTCTTTCTTCCATAAAGAAGTCCACCGTAAAATGCGCATGGAAATGCCAAACTTAATCTTTTACGGAGATGTTCAACTGGAAATCGACGAGGAAGGCATGCCGCATTACATTCGCACATATGGGGACTTTATTTCCGCACGTGACGGGTTTGATGCGAAAGGAATTGTCATGTTGAATCCTGAAACAGGCGCTACGAAAAAGATTTCGTTGGACGATGTTCCTGAATTTATTAACGGAGCAGTTTCACCAGAAGCAGTCAGCCTTCAAAACAGTTATTTCGGGAATTATATTCATGGTTTTTGGAATTCAATTGTCGGAAAGAAAGATGTGAAACTCCCTTCGGATGAAGGAACGGAAGCGAATGTGAGCCCGATATTTGATGAAAATGGGCATATGTATTATTTCACAGATTTCACAAGCCCTAAAGAAGGCGTCGATTCAATGCTTGGTTATGCATTGACGGATGGTCGTACAGGAAAAGCAACGTATTATTCGGGGAACCTTGAAGAGGCGTATATGGATTCGCAAGGTGCACTCCAAATTATTGAAAAGAAATTTATCGAAAAGAAATGGTACGGAGAAATGCCTGTGTTGTACAATTTTTACGGAGAAACAAGTTGGTTGACGCCGGTACTTGATTCGAATGGATTCTTGCAAAATTACTTTATTGTATCTGCTGCAAATCCTGAAATCTCAGTATTTGCGAATACACCAAACGAAGCTTTGAAATTGTATAAAACGGCACTTCAACGGGGTGTAAGCACGGTCGATGGAAGTTCGAATGCAGAAGAAGCAAAAGCTGTAGTCACAGTAGTGCGAGTGTTTAAAGAACGCATCGGTGACTTTACGCTAGTTTCATTCCTCGCAGAGGACGGCCGAAATTTCCTTGTTTCATCAGAAGTGGAACCACTTTCTATTTACATTGAAATTGGTGATAAATTAGCTGTAACGTATTTAGAAACAGGTGAACTATTCCTTCCTGTTAAGGGATTAACGAATATGAGCGTGAACTAATCGAACTACCCATTTTTGTGGGATAAAATCAAAAAAACTGCGTGCTACCAAAGTGTTTGAAACTTGGTGGCACGCAGTTTTAATTTTGAGTCTAGTACTGATCTAATTTGTTGGTTTTATTCGAAATCCTGTTCCCAGTTATACGTGTAAAAACGCTCATAGCGAAGCCATTTTTGGGCATCAGGATCTTTCGCTTCTAATTTGGCTTCCATTTCTTTCATCATCCACACGGTTTGTGAAGCATGTGCTTTCAACGCCGCAATTTTCTGCTCAGAAAAGTCTTGAATGTCATGAATAATATCAGGCTCACCAAGAACTTCTACGGTATTGTTCGCAAATGCAATGGTGTACAGATTTGGTCGCTCATTTTCAGTTATTCTTCGAACTGCTCGAACAACCGCCCTTGCAGTCGCATCATGATCCGGATGAACCGATAATCCTGGATAAAATGAAATGACTAAAGAAGGATTTGTTTCTTCAATCAACTCGGTAACAAGGTTGACCATCTTCTCATCGTCTTCGAATTCGATGGTTTTATCACGGAGTCCCATCATTCGTAAATCATCAAGTCCCATCGCTTCACATGCGTTAAGCAGTTCAGCCTTCCGAACTTGTGGCAATGTTTCTCGATTTGCAAAGGCGGGGTTTCCTAAATTGCGGCCCATTTCACCTAATGTTAAACATGCATACGTTACGGGTACGCCCATACTCCGCCAGTTTGAAATGGATCCTGAAATGCCGAAAGCTTCGTCATCCGGATGTGGTAAAACGATGAGTACATGTCGTTCTTTTTTCAGCATAAGTGGTGCCTCCTTAGTATGTAAACGGTGTTTCGCTTATTTCAAGTGCCACAGCAAGTTTCCCTTCAGGATCAAGCCCTGCCATGAGTAAACGCCCATCTTCATCGAGTGTAGAATGTGTAATGCCTTGCGCGTAAATCCAACCGTAAGGAAGTTTTAAACCGACACGGTGAGGCGATTCACCAGCTACTTTTCCAAGTTCAAAACGCACAACAACGTTTCGAATGAAAGCACCAGCATTGAAAAAACCTTCCTTAAAGTGACTCGCATATGAACCATTCGTCGTTTCTAGATGGATATACACATCTTTATTCGCGAATGAAGTAAGGTATTCTTGTAATTGTTCAGGTTGCACTTTTTCCATAAATAATCCTCCTCGGTAAAGCATGTGTTAATTATATAATGAATGGAATGGGAATGCGATTGGCCGGCTCACACCAAAAGCGCAAGCGCCTGTCCAGCTCGCGAAGGAAATAGGAAAATACCCGGAAGTCGCCCTTTGACTTTTGGGTATTTTATCTTTTCCACAGTGAGCTAGGCGCTGGAGACTAGACGCCAACAAAAGCGGAAGCGCCTGTCAAACCCCGACAAGCGCTGGAAGGCTTGAAGATAAAGGCGTTTTTTGCCTTTATCAGCAAGACTGAAGCGACTCGAGGGGTTAGGCGCTGAAGACTAGCCGATACCAAAAGCGCAAGCGCCTATCCAGCTCGCGAAGGAAATAGGAAAATACCCGGAAGTCGCACTTTGACTTTTGGGTATTTTATCTTTTCCACAGTGAGCTAGGCGCTGGAGACTGGCCGAAACCAAAAGCGTAAGCGCCTATCCAGCTCGCGAAGGAAATAGGAAAATACCCGGAAGTCGCACTTTGACTTTTGGGTATTTTATCTTTTCCACAGTGAGCTAGGCGCTGGAGACTAGACGCCAACAAAAGCGTAAGCGCCTGTCAAACCCGCAGATGATGAAAAAACGACCACGTAAAGCTTCGTGGTCGCAGAATGTGTATTTTATACTTCAGTCAATGTAATTTCAGAAGCACTGAATTTGTTTTTTGCGCCGTGCATAACGGGTCCGACGTATTCGTTTAGTTTCCAGCCATGTGCAATTGCTGCAGAAACAAATTTCTTTCCTTCAATAACTGCACTTTTGACGTCCATGCCATTTGCCAGATTCGCTGTAATTGCAGCCGCAAACGTACAGCCCGCACCGTGGTTATAGTGTGTTGCTGTTTTCTCTGCTTCAAGAAGTGTAAAGGTTTGTCCGTCATAAAATAGGTCAGCGGCTTTGTCGTGCTTCAGCTGTTTTCCACCTTTTATCACAACATTGCGTACTCCAAGAGAATGGATTTTTTGAGCAACAACTTTCATATCTTCAATCGTTTTAGGTGTAGTTGTCCCGGCAAGTTGTCCGGCTTCAAATAAATTCGGTGTAACAATTTCCGCTTTTGGCAGTAAAAACTTTACCATCGCATCAACGGTTCCCGGATTGAGAACTTCGTCTTCACCTTTACAAACCATTACAGGGTCTACAACTACATGATCAAGTCCCGAATCTGCGATTGCAAGCCCAGCCGTTTCGATTACTTCTTCAGTACTAAGCATTCCTGTTTTAATCGCATCGATTCCGGTTGATAAAGCGGTTTTGATTTGTGCTTTCAACACATCAATCGGTAGAGAATAGACGCTGTGTCCCCAGTTATTATCTGGATCCATCGTGACAATCACAGTTAATGCAGTCATACCGTATGTTCCGTGTTCTTGAAATGTTTTCAAGTCAGCCTGAATTCCAGCGCCGCCTGAAGTATCTGATCCAGCGATTGTTAAAGTTTTTTTCAACGTCATTTCTAAACGTCCCCTTTAGTTTCTGAATGAACTCAAGACTCATTTTAATCAAGTTAATCAAAAATTACAAATGTTGAACATCGTCCGTCGTTATAATTTTATAGACACAATAGGCTAGAAAGATAGCGATGAATGCTGTAACGGCAGCGGCGATAGGGTTTTCATTCAGAATAAAACCAATCATAAGCGCAAAAAGAACTAGAATGCCAATGATGAAAAATGAGAGGAAAAGAATGAGTCCCCATTTTTTAGTTTGTTCAGGTACGTCGGCTCCATGTTTCGCGGCTTGTGTTACTTTTCGTAGTTTTTCGCGCATATGCATATCAGACATGTCGCACCCCCTCCGAACTAATCGTATCACGCCTTTCTAGTTGTTCATAATGAAATTTTCCTATATTGTAAATGTAGAAGGAATTGATAGAAAAACAAATAGATGGCAGCCAAATCGCCGCGTCCTGCGGCCAGGCTGCACACCTGCATCCTGCAGGCGAAAAGAGGGATGAAATGTCTAATGAGAAGAAATTAGATGAGATTGAGCAATTGTTAAACGAATTGAAAGCTGCGGAAGCAGAATCGGCAGTCACGGTAGAAGAGACAATGGACCGCCCATCTGGTTTTTGGCGTGTAGGAAAAATCTTCTTTTCGATTTGGAAAAAAACATTTTTGATTGTTGCTTTCATCTTACTGTTAGTCATGGTTGCCTTACCCGTTGCAACATTCTTTTTCCTAAAACAAGGAAGTACCTATACAGAAAACAAGACAGCGTTTCTCGAGCAAATTCAGGAACTAAATGAACTTGCCACTGCGGAAGCATACACGAAGGTAATTGTTGAAAGACAAGATAATACGATTTTCGGCCAAAGTATTGGTGTTAATTTACCAGGTACCAAAAGACAACTTCTCGTTGTGATTCCAGGGTCCGTAAAGGCCGGTGTTGATTTATCTGGATTAACGGAGAAAGACGTCGTAATTGATGAAGAAAACAAGACTGCCAAACTGACATTGTCTCGGGCCAAATTTTTAGGTGGCCCTGAAGTTTATTTTGATCAAATCGAAGTCTATTCCTATGAAGGACTTTTCCGAGAGAAAACAGACATTGAAGAAGCTTATGAGCTGGCGGCAGAAGCAAAAGAACTTATTTTAGCGGAAACAGAAGGACAAGGTGTGCTTGTTATGGCCGAGAAAAATGCAGAGAAAACATTAAGTGAAATGTTTTCGTTTGCTGGATACGATGTAACCATTGAATTTAAGGACTGATAGATGTTGAATAAAATTACGTTCGGTAACGATTGGGACGAAGTGTTGGCGGATGAGTTCGAGAAGCTTTACTTCCGGGAACTCCGTGCATTTTTAAAGAAGGAATATGTTGATGAGCTTATTTATCCACAAGAAGAAGAACTTGGGACTGCATTTCAACTGACACCGTTTAATGAAGTGAAAGTCGTTATTTTGGGTCAAGATCCTTACCACGGACCTGGACAAGCACACGGATTAAGTTTTTCCGTTAAACCAGGTGTGAAGCACCCGCCAAGTTTACGTAACATTTTTAAGGAATTACATACAGATCTAGGCTGTGGGATTCCAGAAGATGGGACACTCACGGGTTGGGCAGAGGAAGGTGTATTGCTCCTCAATACGGTTCTCACAGTAAGAGCAGGTCAGGCCCATTCACATAAAGGACGCGGATGGGAAACGTTTACGGATGAAATAATCATGCGCTTGTCCGAAAGGGAAGCGCCGATTGTATTCGTATTATGGGGACGTCCGGCTCAAGAGAAAAAGAAGTTGATTGATGAAACAAAACACACTGTTATAGAGGCATTTCATCCGAGTCCGTTAAGTGCCAGTCGCGGTTTTTTTGGCAGTCGTCCGTTTTCGAAAGTGAATCAAATCCTGGAAGCGCGGGGTGAAAAGTCGATAGAGTGGTGCTTGTAAACTAGACAGGGTTCTTTAATTTACCAATTGTCCATGATAAAGTGAGTAGGAAAGAGGTGGCCGTTGTGACAGTTAATTGTTTTCAGTGTCAATTCTTTTTTGTGACGTGGGATCAGCGCAATCCACGCGGGTGCAAAGCATATGGATTTAAAACGAAGGAACTGCCGTCGACCGTTGTAAAGAGGTCGTCCGGAATGACATGTTTGAAATTTGAACGAAAGATTGGTGATTTGCGAAGATGATTCCATTCGACCGAATTATTTCAGAAATGGAGCGCCAATTGGCTGTTGCCAGGAGTACAAATGACGAGCGAAAGATGCGCGAAGCATTGTCTGCCGTGAGATCACTTTGTGAAGTGGCATTGGGTGGGGAAGGGAAACCGCAAGAGAAAGTTTTCCCGAAAATGCTTATGGCAGAGCCATCGGTGCAGTCAATATCATCCCTTGAATCAAAGCCACTTGAGGAAGAAGATGCAAATGGTGGTTCGTTGTTTGATTTTTGATAGTCCGAAAGGCTTTGTTCGCCGATAAAACCGTTCGAAGCGTCGATATATGTACTTGGAGCGCCGATAACACGTGCACAAACGCCGATATCGGACCCGCAAACGTCGATATCAGACCCACAAACGCCGATATCCCAACAGAACGATTATTTTAGTATAGAAAGCAGGGAAATTCATGCCATTTTTCATTATTGCAGGTGCTGTTAACGCGGCAATCGCGGTTGCACTCGGTGCATTTGGTGCACATGCGTTAAAAGATCGTCTATCCGAGAAATATTTAGCCATTTGGGAGACAGCCGTTCAGTACCAAATGTTTCACGCGCTAGGTTTGATTGCGATTGGTATTTTGATGAGCTCCGCATTACTCGGACCTATCAGCCAATTAAACTGGGCGGGGTATTTGCTACTCGCAGGAACGATTATCTTTTCCGGTAGTTTATACGCTCTGAGTTTGTCCGGGGTTGGTGTTCTAGGAGCAATCACACCAATCGGCGGTGTCGCATTCATTGGTGGTTGGATCATGTTAATTATTGCAGCGACTAAGTTTACAAATTAAGCATAGTATACAAAAAAACTTCCGCAAGCCATATGGCGAGCGGAAGTTTTTTTAGACTTTAGGAAGTAAAGAAATATATTGTTGTAATGCTTCTTTTTCACGTGTAGCCACAAGATTTATGAACAGCTCATACTCCTGTTTAACAGCTGCAATATCAAGCGCTTCATAATAATCTTGCCGTTCCTTCACTTGAATCGTTACAGGTAAATAGCCATGGCGTATTAATTCAAGATTCATTAGCAATCTGGAGGTACGTCCGTTTCCGTCTATAAAAGGATGTATGTTTACAAATTTACTATGCAAAAGACACGCCTTTTCCAAGGGGTGTAACGTATTAGTATCTTTGTACCAATCAAGCAGTGTATCCATTTCATCTTTGATTTGATGCGCAGGTGTTACTTGGTGAGAAGCACCAGAGATAAGAACTTCCTGTTTGCGATAGACCCCAGCATGCAGATTATCAATGCCTCTTAAGATAAGTTGATGGATTTCTTTAATTAACCTTTCCGTTAGTGGTTCTGAAATAATATCCTCCAAAAAAAGGATGGCGTCACGGTGGTTGATGGCTTCTAAATGTTCACGCATAGACTTTCCGCCAACGGTTATTCCGTCCTCAATAATCACTTTTGTCTCGTATATAGTGAGCGTATTTCCCTCGATTGCATTGGAGTGATAGGTGTTTCGAACAAGGAAATCCTCTTTCAGTTTTTGCAAAGTAATAGAGGAAAGGGGACGATGATTATCCAGTTCTTTTTTCAAATGAATCAATTCAGTTAGCACATCCATAGGATAATCCCTCCGTATTCAAGATGCTATTAACTAAAATCATACATACTTTAGAGTAGATAAGCAAAATCCAAACTAATGAATTGAATTTTGACGACAAAAAAACTTCCGCAAGCCATATGGCGAGCGGAAGTTTTTTTAAACCTGGCGTGATTGAATACTTTGTGGAAAATATTTTACGTCTCCAAAAAACTCGGCGTAGTCAAAGTAAATCATCGGGAAGAGAAATTGATTGCCATCAGACTTTGCTTCAACAATGACATGATCACGACCAGCTGCTAATACTGTACCCTCAATATTTCTTACATTTAAACCGGGTTCGAGTGTGTTTTCAAATGAAAAATGAAAAATTCCAGGCTCACCGATGTTCAAGCGCAAAATATTTTCGATGTACGACGTTTCTCCCGGGGGGAGGACAGGTCTTCCGCTAGGAATCGTTACTTGTGGTGGCATCATCGGTTGTTGAAGATTCGGGTTCTGAAAGTTTGGCTGTTGTAAATTTGGGTTCCAATAATATTGGACCATGCGTTCATCCTTTCACTATTCAATTTGTTTGATTCGGAGCCTGTTGAGTAAGTTTAGTTAAACAGTTGGACAATCACTTATGAGTGGAGCAAAAAAACAATGAGCCTTATACCTACCGGTGTTCCATTGTCCATACCACTGCGCAGGGCACTCTCCTGTAGGCATGAAAAACCATAATGCACGACTTGCGGGAGAAAAGCGTTCACCTGCAATGACTCTCCTGGCGAGTTTTTTATCAGATTCACGGGCGCGTTGATAAAAGTATCCTTTTGTCGTTGCTTCAAAGCCTCCAGGACGTTGGAATACCATTTGTTCGAGGGATCGAATGTCAGTAAAGTCGAGACAGTCTCCAAGTACGCGATTGACCCCGACGTTTCCAACCATGAGCATCCCTTCCAGCCCGTCGCCTTCTGCCTCTGCTCGCATTAATCGAGCGAGCAAATCGACTTCCGCCTCGTTATATGCAATCACCGCCAAAAAATTACCTCCTCGTGTAAAATGTATGCGGTGGTGAAATTAATAATGACAAGTTGTGGTTGAATTTCATCTAAATAGTTGTTTTCAGAAGGAACGCTTCGGTTGAGGAGGTCTATTCGCGTTGTGAGGCTAGCTGAAAACGGTGTGCTGAACGGTTTGTTCCCGTAATGGAGTGCATTGCTCCCGCAACAAAGTGGTTGCTCCCGTACCGGCGAAGTTTATTCCCGCAACGCATTGCATTGCTCCCGTAACGCTGTACTTTATTCCCACAACGCATAATTTCTAAGTAAACAAAATCACTTTTCTGAAATAAAAAAACCGATAGAGAAAGTGAATCTTCTCTACCGGTTCATTGTATGGGCCAACCTTAAAAAATATTACAATTTAAAAAATGCTTCTCTTTTCTCGCCGTCTAAAAGGGTACCGACGAAGAACGATCCGAACTCAGCGTAACGTGCACTTACTTCATCAAAGCGCATTTCGTAAATCAGTTTCTTGAACTGAAGAACGTCTTCTGAAAACAGTGTAACGCCCCACTCGTAGTCGTCAAAACCGACAGAACCGGTAATGATTTGCTTCACTTTACCAGCATAGCTACGTCCGATTAACCCGTGATCGCGCATTAGTGCTTTACGCTTGTCCATATCGAGCATGAACCAGTTGTCATTGCCTTCACGTTTTTTATTCATCGGATAGAAACAGATGTATTGTTGACGTGGTAGTTCAGGGTACAGACGTCCACGTACGTAAGGGTTTTGGTAAGGATCTTCATCCGATTCACCCGCAAGATAGTTCGATAATTCGACTACTGACACATACGAATAAGAAGGGATTACGTAATCAGCGATTGCCAGTTTGTTGAATTCAGTTTCAAGTTCTTGTAGTTCGTCCATCGTTGGACGGAACGTCATAAGCATGAAATCGGCTTTTTGACCGACAATTGTATAAAGTGCATGACTTCCTGTTTTATCGTCATCTGCCTTTTGAAGCTTTTCAAGATAGACCAAAAACTCATCAACCGCAGATTGACGCTCTTCTTTAGAAACTAATTTCCATGTCGTCCAATCCATTGCGTATAAATTGTGTAATGCGTACCAACCATCTAATGTAATTGCTGCTTCATTCAATGTATATTACACTCCTTTAAATTGTTATTCATTCTCTAATAGTTTAGCACAACCGACTAAAAAACAATCTTAATATGGGGTGCTGTCACAAATTTTACATAGTCATGAACGTCTTTTCACGACTGCCTAATTGGTGTATGCTGAGACTATAACAATTGGTTGGAAGGGGTTTATTGCGTGACAGATTTATTTAGTGGAATTAAAGCAAAGTTAAATGGTAGTAAGAAAAAAGTTGTCTTACCAGAAGGAAATGATGTGCGTATAGTAGAGGCGGCATCACGTTTGCATAAAGAAGGAATTGTACAACCCATCTTACTGGGAAATGAAAAAGAAGTGAGAGAAACAGCAGTAGAAGCACAAATTGATATTTCAGAAGTTGAAATCATAGATCCAATCACTGTTTCCTATTTTGAGGAACTAGTTGAAATGTTTGTTGCGAGAAGACAAGGTAAGGTTACGTTTGAGCAAGGGCGCGAACTGTTGCAGAATGTAAATTATTTTGGGACGATGCTCGTCTATACAGGACGTGTGGATGGACTTGTTAGTGGAGCCGCTCATTCGACGGCTGATACAGTACGTCCGGCACTTCAAATTATCAAAACAAAACCAGGTGTTTCGAAAACAAGTGGGGCATTTATTATGATGAAGGGCGAAGAGAAGTTGGTCTTTGCAGACTGTGCAATTACGGTGGCACCTACAGCACAGGAACTAGCAGAAATCGCAATTGAAAGTGCACAAACGGCGCGTTCATTTGGCGTAGATCCAAGAGTTGCGATGCTTTCATTTTCAACAAAGGGCTCTGCGGTAACTGAAGAAACAACGAAAGTGGCAGAAGCTGTTCAATTTGCAAAAGAACTTGCTCCTGAATTAACTATCGACGGGGAATTTCAATTCGATGCGGCTTACGTTCCAGAAATTGCTGTGAAAAAAGCACCGGGCTCAACGATTCAAGGTGATGCGAACGTTTTTGTGTTCCCGTCACTTGAGGCTGGAAATATCGGCTATAAACTAACGGAACGACTTGGAGGATACGAAGCAATTGGGCCGATTTTACAAGGGTTGAACGCACCCGTAAATGATTTGTCACGTGGGTGTTCGGCAGATGATGTGTATAAGTTGAGTCTTATTACCGCAGCTCAAAGTCTATAATTAGGAGAGTTTCATATGTCATCAGTTGAATCTTTTTTACGTATTCCTAAATTACGATTCATCGATGAATCGATGAGTGCACGAAACCGCTCAGCTTTGGAGTCTTTTGCAACGGACGACACGCTTTGTCATCTTGTTGGGCAACAACTAAGTATTCCAACGCTACGGACATGGGTGCATGACCAAACAATCGTACTTGGCATCCAAGACCACCGACTGCCTCATATTTCTGAAGCCGTTGCAAGGATTGAAGAAGCTGGATACAAGTCGATTGTGCGCAATTCAGGTGGACTAGCAGTTGTATTGGATGCAGGTGTATTAAATATATCCATTATTCTATCGGAACAGGATTCTTCGATTGATATTCCAACAGGTTATGAAGTCATGTTGGCTTTCGTTCGTCTGCTGTTTCCAGAAGCCGGAAGTCGTATTGAGGCCTATGAAATCATAGGTTCTTATTGTCCAGGATCCTATGATTTGAGCATCGACGGAAGAAAGTTTGCAGGTATTTCACAAAGAAGATTGCGTCAAGGAATCGCGGTTCAAGTGTACTTATGCGTAGAAGGAAGTGGAGCAGAGCGGGCTGAAATCATTCGCGAACTCTATGAAATCGGTTTACAAGGGGAACAGACCAAATTCACGTATCCGTCGATCAAACCGGAAGTGATGGCGTCGTTTTCTGAGTTGTTGGAAATGCAGCTGACAGTGAATGATGTCGTGCTCCGAATCCAGAAGCTCCTACAAACATTAGCTGGAGAAGTCGTGCTAAGCAGTTTCAATGCAGAGGAAATGGAATTGTACACTTCTTATTTGCATCGTGTCGTTGAACGCAATCAAAAAATGTTAACAAACCAATAAGAATGAAAAAAGAACCACGGATCAATGACTGATCGGTGGTTCTTTTGATACTAGATTACCATTCTTCTCCATTGTAAAAATGGGTGCTGTTCGATCATTATCATCGGAAAGTGTAACAAGACGGCGTGCTCGATTCATGATTTGTACAAACTGTTCGTAATCAGAACGTAATGTCTCATTTTCCTTAGTTAATTTAGTAATCTTTTTTTCCAATTGTGCAATATTTTCGTTGGCAATTTTAGCAGTTTGCCTCCAACGTAAAGACTCACTATCGCCTGCGCCTGCATGATGCAAACGAACGAGATAGGCGATTACAGTATCAAGAGATAATGCCGATAAAGGGACCATCATCTTATTATCTGTTTCGGATCCTTGGGAAGGCGTATACAATTGTCTCCCGCGTTGTTTGAAATCTTTTCCTAGAACACGCATTGCTTGTTTGCGTTCTTTTTTTGCTTCTTCAAGCTCGTCATCGTATTCTCTTCGAACAACAGCGTTCCATCTAAATCCACATGCTGCCGCTGTTCTGTTCAGTGCATCTCCAACTTCTTCAAATGCACTTAATTGCGTACTGCCTTCTCTGACGTGTTTGAGCACCGTCTCTGCCAATAGAATATCGTTTTCTTCCATCCAAGCATCCTGTCTAACTTTCACCATTTCCGTGCCTCCTACCATGTTCATAGTCTTGTTCTATTGTCAGTGTGGACATGGAACAGCTATTTTATTCATTCAGGAAACAGCATTCGCACACCTTTTTTAAAAGACTTTCGGATACGTCATTTTATGAGTACAATAGAATGAAGAAGCAAAGGATTGGTGGAGGTGTACGAGTGGACTATAAAAATCAGAAACTAAGCGAAGAAAAAGTGTTCAAGGATCCGGTGCATCGGTATATCCACGTGCGCGACCAAGTCATTTGGGATGTCATTGGTGCAAGTGAATTCCAACGACTTCGTCGAATTCGGCAGCTGGGTACTACCTATTTAGTGTTTCATGGCGCGGAACATAGTCGTTTTCATCACTCGCTTGGTGTGTACGAAATTGTGCGCCGAATTATAGACGATGGTTTTCAAGGAAGACCTGAATGGGATAACGATCAGAGACTGGTAACATTATGTGCTGCACTATTGCATGATCTTGGCCACGGTCCATTTTCACATGCTTTTGAAAATGTGTTCAATCTTGATCATGAAGACTTCACGCAGGCAATTTTGCTCGGGGATACCGAAGTGAACACAATACTTCGGCGTGTCGCACCAGATTTCCCACAAAAAGTGGCGGATGTTATTGGGAAAACGTATCCGGACAAACTTGTGGTTAGTTTAATCTCGAGTCAAATCGACGCGGATCGTATGGATTATTTGCAGCGGGATGCTTATTTTACGGGTGTTTCGTATGGTCATTTTGATATGGAACGAATTTTAAGGGTTATGCGTCCAGAAGAAGAGCAGGCTGTAATCACATACAGTGGCATGCATGCGGTCGAAGATTATATAATGAGTCGCTATCAAATGTATTGGCAAGTATATTTTCACCCTGTATCTCGAAGTGCAGAAGTGATCTTAACGAAAATTTTACATAGAGCAAAGCATTTAAGTGAAACAGGCTATTCATTTAAACAAGAGCCGACGCATTTTCGATCTTTTTTTGATGGAACCTTTTTATTGGATGAATACATTGCGCTGGATGAAGGTGTAATTACAACGTACTTTCAGCTTTGGATGAAGGAAGAAGATCCGATTTTATCCGACTTGAGTACACGTTTTATTAACAGGAAACTATTTCAGTACGCTGAATTTAATCCTGCGACAGAATATGAAAAACTTTTTGAGTTAGGAAAGTTGTTTACACAAGCAGGTTTAGATCCTTTATATTATTTAGTTGCGGATTCATCATCCGACCTACCGTATGATTTTTATCGACCGGGTGAAGAAAATGAACGTTTACCGATTTTCTTGAAAATGCCGAACGGTGAATTAAGCGAGCTCTCCAGATCATCCGATATTGTGGATGCCATTTCAGGGAAGCGTCGTACGGATCACAAAATCTATTTTCCAGAAGATGTTTTAGAAGCAGGAAAAGAAAGCAATCCTATATATGGGCAAATTTTAAACCTCATTAATAAACATGCCACGAAGGATTAATTGCTTTGAGGCGGATTAGAAAGGGTGGCTATTTTGTTACAAGAACACGCAAAAGTTGTGCAGTTTATTTCATTGGCAAATGAAGTGACGGGAAGAAAGAAATTGCAGAAGATGATTTATATAGCGAAGAAAATGAATTTCGCATTTGATGAAAAATACGAGTTGCATATGTATGGTCCTTATTCAGAAGAATTAACGCTTCGTGTTGAAGAGCTATGTGAAATGGGGTTTCTACACGAACAATGCATAGACAAAGGTTCTTACGTTCAGTACAAATATGAAGTTACAAATGCTGGAGAGCGGTTTCTAGATACTGCGGAGGCGGCACATGAAATGTTGCTAAGTTGTATTGATTCGATGAAGGAAAAAAGTTCGAGGTTTTTAGAATTGGTATCCACGCTTCTTTATTTCGATCATCTTAATAGAGAAGAACAAATCGCTAAAGTGCATATTGTGAAAAATAAACTAAACTTCACGAAAGAAGAAATGGATAACGCATTTGCATTCATCTCAGAAATGGAAGAGTTTTCGGTGAATTAAACCTTAAATTGGATGGGGAGACAGACAATGAGTGTTCTAAAAAGCAGAGTTTTTAAAGGTGTTTGGTCGATTGTAACAATACCTATAGTTGTCGCCTTATTTCTGATGTTAACAACGAGTTACTTTAATACGAAAGAAATAAATCTACTCACATCGGGATGTTATGAAAATGGTGGAGTGGTGAATATGGTTATCCACAATAACTTGACAGGTAGTTATTCATTCGAGTGCGAAAAATAAAGTGAATACATATCGGTGCAAATGAAAAACGCTCATTTCTGAGCGTTTTTTTTACGTATTACTTATCTGCTGAACGGACTCCGGCGACGGCGTGGTCGCTTTTTTTCAATTCTTCAATAATCACATGGACACTTGTAGCAGGTGCTCCAGTTGTTTCAACGATCGCTTCAGTTACGCGTTCGCAAAGAGCTTTTTTCTGTTCGTCGCTACGACCTTCTAACATTTTCACTGTAACGTATGGCATACTATTTCCCCCTTCCTCATAAATTCCAGTATACTTAATATAATAACAAAGTTGGAGGGGATAAAGAAATGACGAACGAAGAGAAGCCAAAAACAAAATTAGGGTTTACCATTATAAAAGACGATCCAACAGATGGTCATAAAGGATTTGGGATTGGATCGTTATCACTGGAAAACGTTTCTCCCGTCATCATTGACGTTGAAGAGGAGATTGCGACGATTGAAATTGGAGCAATGCACGCAAGAAGCCCGTTAGAACGCGGCATTAAATTCTTACGCGAACGCGAACCTTCTGAAGGTGGAAAACAGTATTGGCTTGTGTGGGTCACAATTGATTACCAAGAAGAAGGTCCATACTATGCAGGCGTGACAGCTTGCGAAATGGTTGTAAATCGTGAGAAGAGACGGGGATACAAAGATTTTATCGAACATATGAATAAGATGGACAAATCGATAAAACGTCAAATAATCGTTGAGGAAATGGACGCAACGTCTAAAGAGGTTCTCGCGGATTTCCTTATAGGACATAACAAAGAATTATGGGATAGAAGTAAACCAGAACTGCATGAAGAGTTAGGGCGGAAATAAGTACACTTGTGAACGAAATATGACAAATATAAGATACTTCCGCTTACAAGGTTGAATGTGTACTTAAAAGGAAGTAAACTAAAATTATAGCTTGCGAATAAGCTAGGACAACCGGAATAGTTTATACAGACAAAAAAGGTTTCAGACAAACCCAAGCATGAGATCTTTTTTGTGAATGAATTCTATACTGGTAAAAAAGCTTTCTTCCTTCAACGTAAAGTTGAGGAAAGAAAGCTTTTTTGATGTTCATATATTATTTTGTACATAGTAACTGATCACGAAGCATTTAGTGCAGCGTCATTCAAAAAATGAAAAAGGGAATAGATTGAATGTCCTTCCTTTATTTTCGGCATTTGAACGGGTTTCTCGTAAAGATTTATCGGTGCATAGTTTTTGTGGCATATCCTTGTCTTTTACATAAACAAGCCGCTGTCGCTCGCATTCATTTACGGCAAGTCCACCTGTTTCAACGTCGATGATGACACCACTTACTCCTTTTGGAGGGATGAAGGGCTCAGGTGCCGTACCGCTGTGAACAGTTTCCATAAAATCAATCCAGATTTTTTTCGAAGGGGCAAAATCTTCTGTTTCGGTCAATTGTCTACCTATATCATAACCCGTCCATATTCCGGCTGTGAGCGATGGAGTGAACCCGATTAAATATTGATCTGAATTGGTTGTTCCAGATTTAGCTGCATAAGGTCTTGTTTGTTTATGGCGCATAGACAATCCAGTTGCTGTCGAGTAGTCATTAAAAACAGGGTCAAACATGCCGGTCATAAGATGTGTTAAAACGAACGCATCTTGTTCGGAAATTGCTTGCTTGGCAACTTTTTCTTTTTGCTCGTACACGGTTTTTCCGTTAGCGTCGGATATCGAAATGATGGTCCTCGGTTCGATTTGCGTTCCTCCAGAAGCGATTTGGTTGTACGCGCTTGTCATTTCGGAAAGCGTAACGTCCAGTGCACCGAGTGCAACCGCTGGAGATTGTGGGAAGACGGCTTCAATCCCAAGTCGTTCTGCGACGGAAAGGTAATTTTTGTACCCGATTTCCTCCAACGTTTTAACTGCAAACACATTGTCTGAAATGGCAATTGCTTGTGCGAGTGAAATTGGGTGATCAGCAAATTTGCCATTAACGTTTTTCGGTTCATAAGATGAGCGACCTTCATCATACGTGAATATTGTTTTTTCGGTAGATAAAAAAGTGAGTGGATTATATCCGTTTTCAAGTGCGGCGGCATATAAAATAGGTTTAATCGCCGAACCTGGTTGTCGTTTAGCTTGCGTTGCACGATTAAATTGATTTTCTGCGTAGTCAAGACCACCGACAAGTGAAGTGATGGCTCCAGTATCCGTCTCCATAGATATAAAGCCGACTTGCAACCCACTATCCGGCATCCAATTTTCCACTGTTTCTTCTGCGGTCTTTTGGTGATGCGGATTAAGTGTTGTACGAATTGTCCACCCGCCTTCAGCCGGGTAGCGTCCCTTTTCGGTTAATAATGTTTCGGCTTCTTTCCAAACAGCGTCAAGAAAGTAAGGAGCTACGCGCTTTGACTCTGCCCATTCTTTGTTTTTCAAAACAAGTACCGCGTTCTGTGCTCTTTCAGATTGCCGTTCGGTAATGTATTTTTGTTGCTCCATTAAAGAGAGAACGAGGCGTTTTCTTTCTGCCGATTTTTCTGGATTGGCAACTGGTGAATAAACGGAAGGTCCTTTTGCAATCGCCGTAATTACTGCAGCTTCTTCCAGTGTTAAGTCGATCGCTGATTTTCCAAAATAAAATTTACTCGCAGCTTCTACGCCGTACATCCCATGTCCAAAATAAATTGTATTTAAATAACCTTCTAAAATTACATCTTTGTCATAAAAGCGTTCCATTCGATACGCATACAATGCTTCGTTGATTTTTCGTTTCCAAGTCTTTGCGTGTGTTAAGTAAAGGTTTCGAGCATACTGCTGGGTAATTGTGCTGGCGCCTTCCGCTTTACTCATTGATTTAATATCCTTTAAAATAGCGCCCGCGAGTCGTTTATAATCAAACCCGTTGTGACTGTAAAACTTTTGATCTTCGGTTGCGATGACTGCATCGACTAGAAATGGCGACATTTCATTCAAGCTAACCCAATATCGGCGCTCCGCAGAGAAGTGGTCTCCGATTTGTTTTCCATCTTTATCAAGAAATACAGACGCTTTCGGCACGTTAAGTGAAGGGGCGCCTGTGATTTGTGCATACAATCTAAGTGAGAAAAATAGTGTAAACAATGCTGTGAAAACGGTAAGCGTTATTAACAAGAACCGGCGTATTGCCAGTTGTCTCTTTTTTTGTTTTACATAAACCGTACGCCTCATTGCATCCCACCTCGTCCACGTAATTGAATCTAGTATGCGAACTAGTGAACAAAATTAAACCCTTTATTATGAACATTTCTAACGAAAGAGTAGACATGATTGAAAAATACAGCGATAAAAGGATATAATAAGAAGATGTTTGATTTTATCGTCGATCAGCACGTGTTTGATAGTGGAGCACGATCATTTTAAAATGCACTATTTTATTTTTAATTAATGGAATTCACAAAAAGGGGTTGAACGTATGGAAAAGCAATACGTAACCATACAACTTAAATCATCGATTCAGCATCCTGAACAGGACGAAGAAACGCATAATTTACAACTAACCGGGGAATGCATTCAGAAATCGGGTAGACTGTATTTAAAGTTTGTAGAAACGCAAGATAGCGAAGCCGTTCAGACGACTGTTAAATTAGGTGAAGAAGATGCACTTATTATGCGCAGTGGGGCAGTAAATATGCGACTTCCATTTGAGTTAGAAGAAACCAGACCAGGCAACTATGGAAATGGACCCGCCGCTTTTGAATTAATCGTCCAAACAAAGCGACTTGAATTTGTGGGGAATGTTTCAAATGGGCAATTCAATGTCGGTTATAACTTATTAGCAGAAGGAGCAATCCTTGGAACATACAAATTATCGATTACATATTCGGAGGGAACAAAATGAACGCAGTAGAAAAAATTCAACAAGAAGTAAAATCAGCACTGCATGAAGCAGTACTCAAGGCAGGACTAATTGAAGAAGCGGATATGCCGTCCGTTATTTTAGAAACGCCAAGAAGTAAAGAAAATGGAGACTACGCTACGAATATTGCAATGCAATTGACGAAGCTAGCGAAAAAGCCACCTCGTGCAATTGCTGAAGCGATTGTAGAACATGTTGACAAAGTGAGTGCATCGATTGAAAAAATTGAAATTGCTGGACCAGGTTTCATTAACATCACATTGAAAAAAGACTACTTACAAGAAGTAGTCAAAACAGTTCTTGAACAAGGTGAAGACTACGGTCGATCGGATGCAGGCGCTGGAGAAAAAGTACAAGTTGAATTCGTATCCGCGAATCCAACAGGAGATCTTCACTTAGGCCATGCGCGCGGTGCATCGGTGGGAGATTCTTTATGTAATGTGTTGGACATGGCAGGTTTTGATGTGAAACGTGAATATTACATCAACGATGCAGGAAACCAAATTGACAATCTTGCCAAATCAGTTGAAGCACGTTATTTCCAAGCACTTGGTGAAGCGTGTGAAATGCCAGAAGACGGCTATCATGGACAAGACATCATCGAACTTGGAAAACGTCTCGTTGCAGAATTTGGGGATAAATATAAAGATGTATCAAAAGAAGAGCGTTTTGCGTTTTTCCGTGAATACGGCTTAACGTATGAACTTGCGAAGTTAAAGCAAGATTTGGAAGATTTCCGTGTACCTTTCGACAATTGGTTTTCTGAGACGAGTCTCTACGGAAGCGGAAAAATCGAAAGTGCATTAGAGAAATTGCGTTCGAATGGCCATGTGTTTGAAGAAGACGGTGCAACTTGGTTCCGTTCAACTACGTTTGGCGACGACAAAGACCGTGTGTTAATTAAAAACGACGGCTCGTTCACGTATATCTTGCCAGACATTGCCTATCACGAAGATAAAATTCAGCGTGGATTCGACAAGCTCATCAACATTTGGGGTGCGGATCATCACGGGTATATTCCCCGGATGAAAGCTGCAATCGAAGCGCTCGGATATGACCGCGATAAGCTTGAAGTCATCGTTGCGCAAATGGTTCACTTATACAAGGACGGCGAGCGCATGATGATGAGCAAACGTACAGGTAAGGCGGTTACATTACGTGAACTCGTTGAAGATGTGGGTCTAGATGCAGTTCGTTATTTCTTCGTTATGCGTTCTGGGGACACTCAAATGGACTTCGACCTAGATTTAGCGGTTTCGCATTCAAATGAAAATCCGGTTTACTATGCGCAATACGCACATGCTCGAATTTCATCGATTCTACGTCAAGCAGAGGAAATGAAGATTACTGCGAACCCAGAAGGTACAGCGTTATTGACATCAGAAAAAGGAATTGATTTACAAAAGAAAATCGGTGACTTCCCAAGTATCGTAGCAGATGCTGCGCGCTCTCGTTCACCGTACCGTGTTGCAACATATATCCAAGAACTAGCTGCAGCATTCCACTCGTTTTACAATGCAGACAAGGTGTTGGATCCAGAAAATGTTGAGCTATCAGAAGCGCGTTTGGCTTTAATAACAGCCGCTCGTACAACGATTGCGAACGCATTAAAAGTTATTGGCGTATCTGCACCTGAAAAAATGTAAAATTCTTTGCTGCCGCACTGAGGTGTGGCAGTTTTTTTTGATGAAATTAATAGTGCGAATGTCATGATTCGCCGATATATCGGTTGTGAGCGCCGATATCGTGAGCTGGAGCGTCGATATCGGGTCAGTTGTCGCCGATATATGAGACGCAACCGCCGATAAGTGACACTCGAGCGCCGATATATAATAGTAGAGAACAGGTTAAAACTAATTGGCGTATCTGATCCTGAAGAAATGTAAATTGCTTTGCCGCACTGAGGTGTGTCAGTTTTTTTTGATGAAATTTATAGTGCGAACGTCATGTTTCGCCGATATAACGGTTGCAAGCGCCGATATCTGGAGCTGGAACGTCGATATCGGGTCAGTTGTCGCCGATATACAAGACGCAAGCGCCGATAACCGACACACGAGCGCCGAAAACCAACAATAAACAGCCAGTATCGACAAAGGCGAAAAATGTAGTATAATAAAAGGCGAAAACAATTAAATAATCAAAAAAGTAAAGGTGCCCTATTCTCAAGATAGGGTTAAAAGGGAAGCCGGTTTAATTCCGGCGCGGTCCCGCCACTGTAAGTGTGAGCCAATCGTTTTAGATCACTGGAAACTTCCGGGAAGATGCGATGCGCTAGGAGCACAAGTCAGGAGACCTGCCTTTACGAAGTCACCTTGATACCTACGAGGATTAGGTTGGTGTAAAACTGCATATTTTTATGTGCTGATTTTTACCCTAACAAATCCTTCGTGCAAGCGAGGGGTTTTTATTTTTTGAAAAAACAGGAGGAAAAGAAAATGAGTAAAGCAATTAAGTTATGGTTGTTAGCCGTGCTAGCAGTATTTTTATTAGTCGGGTGTGGAACAGGTTCTACTGAAAAAGAAGAGACACCTGAAGTTGATGAAACGCCACAAGCTGAAGTCGAGAAGCCAGAAGAAGAGGAAGTAGTCGAAGAAGCAGCATTTCCAATTACGTTAACAGATGCTGTTGGAAACGAAATTACATTTGAAAAAGCACCAGAGAAAATTGTATCTATGATTCCAAGTAATACAGAAACATTGTTTGCATTAGGTCTTGGTGATCAAGTTGTAGGCGTCAATGATTATGACAACTACCCACCAGAAGCGCTTGAAAAAGAAAAAATTGGCGGCATGGAATTTAATGTGGAAGCAATTGTTGCCATGACTCCTGATATCGTTTTTGCTCACGAATCTGGACTTGGAATGGGCGATGAAGGTCTTCAGCAAATTAGAGATGCGGGAGTTTCTGTGTTTGTTGTGAAAACTGCAAACAATTTTGATGAAACGTATGCTGCAATTGAAACAATTGGACAAGCAACAGGTAAAACTGAAGAAGCTGAAGCGATCATTACAGATATGAAAGCACAAGTGGAAGAAGTACTTGCAAAAATTGCAGATGTTGAAATAGAAAAAACAGTATTTGTTGAAACGTCTCCTGCACCGTCAATTTATACGCCAGGAAAAAACACATTCATGCAGGAAATGCTTGAAATGCTTAAAGTTGAAAACATTTCAGCTGACCAAGATGGATGGTTCGCTATGGAGCCAGAGGAAATTGTGAATCGCAATCCAGACGTTATTATTGTGATGTATGACTACGTTGAAACAGCTGTAGAAGACGTTTATGCACGTCCAGGTTTCGACACAATTACTGCAATCAAAGAAGAACAAGTGATTCAATTAGATGAAAACAAAATAAGCCGTACAGCACCGCGTTTAGCAGAAGGCTTGGAAGAACTTGCAAAAGCCATTTATCCAGAGGTATTTGGTGAGTAAATCAAGCGTTGCCTACCTAGTGTCCGCTGCCACGCTTCTTGTGGCGGTGTGGCTCGGGGTATCCATCGGGACAGTTAAAATCCCGATCAGTACGTTTTGGAATGCGGAAGCGAATGAAGTCGCATCGAATATTTTATGGAATATACGGATGCCACGTGTTGTGTTAGCAGGCCTTGTAGGAGCAGCGCTAGCTATATCGGGAGCAGCTTTTCAGGGACTACTTAAAAATCCGCTCGCGGACCCATATACACTTGGAGTGTCATCCGGAGCATCTGTTGGTGCTGTGATGACACTCTTTTTTGGCATTTCCCTTCCATTTCTAGGTACATATACGCTACCCATATTCAGTATGGTCGGTGCAGCAATAACGATGTTTTTAGTCATGGGTTTTGCGCGCTTAGTTGACCGCTCGATGAAAATGGAAACGATTATTCTCACAGGAATTATTTTCGGTTCGTTTCTCGGATCGGTTTTATCACTAATGATTGCGCTTACTGGGGAAGAACTTCGCCAAATTATTGGTTGGCTTCTCGGCAGTGTATCTATGCGCGGTTGGAATTACGTTTATATGATTTTACCTTTTGTCGTCATCGGTTTCCTGCTGCTTTGGTTCAACCGCAGGGAACTTAATGCGATGTTGTTCGGTGAAGAACGTGCGCATCATTTAGGTGTCAACGTGAAACGTCGAAAGTTCATGATCTTAATTGGTGGGTCTGTGTTAACGGGCGCGGCAGTTGCTGTATCAGGAACAATTGGTTTCGTAGGTTTAGTTGTACCTCATATGACGCGTCTATTATGGGGGTCCGATCATCGTCATTTATTGACGTTATCCTTCATGAATGGGGCGTCACTCCTAATCATTTGTGATCTTGTGGCACGCACAATTATTTCACCAACAGAACTTCCAGTTGGTGTCATTACCGCATTTATCGGAGCTCCGGTATTTGCATTTATCTTTTATAAACAAAGAAGAAAGGGGGCTATGTGAGATGCTGCATGTCGAAAATATTTCAGGTGGTTACGGCAAAGAACCTGTAGTTCAAGCGATTTCATTTCATGTGAATAAAGGGGAAGTACTCGGTATCCTCGGACCGAATGGAAGTGGAAAGTCGACGCTGTTGAAAGTGATTTCTGGAATCCTCGCTGCACAGGAAGGAACGGTTACGGTTGACGGGAAAGTAGCGTCTGCCTATTCACAGAAAGAATTCGCAAGAAAAGTGGCGGTCCTACCCCAATTACATGCACATGCTTTCTCTCATACGGTGCGTGAAACCGTAGAGCTGGGCAGGTATCCGCATCAGTCCGGCTTCTTTTCGTCTTGGTCAGCAGAAGATGAACGTGCTGTGAACGAAGCTATGGAAAATACGGCAATAACGCGTTATCAAGATTCGCCAATCGAACTTCTTTCAGGTGGTGAGCAACAACGTGTTTTTGTGGCTCAAGCTTTAGCTCAAGAAGCTCCGGTTTTATTGTTGGATGAACCGACAAATCACTTGGACATTGCGCATCAGCAACAGCTTATGGACACGATTCGAAAACAAGCAGTTGAAAAAGGACTCACGGTTGTTTCGGTGTTTCATGATATCAATTTAGCGTCGTTGTATTGCGACCGCTTGTTGTTAATGGAAGACGGGAAAATATCGAGAATCGGAGAGCCACAAGATGTAGTGAAAGAAATGGCGATTCAAGATGTTTACAAAGCGCGTGTTAAAACGCAACCACACCCTGAATTACCGAAACCACAAATTACGTTGCTCCCGGATACAAACGGTGAAAGAAAATCGTTTATCGTGTCCAAAGAGGACTTCTCGATTTCATCAAAGTACGTATCTTTGCATGCGGAAGGTCCACTCAAAACATTATCTTCTGCTGTCCACAATGCGGGCATGGGCTGGTATAGAACATTTGTCAATCGGCACGTCGATGCCAATTATATGTGTGACGATGTCCAACTTGAGATGAGAGCTTATCTGGAAGAACACGGATTTCATACGCAAGAAACGGTAGGAATGATGACCGCTGTTACGACAGAGCATGCGGAAGTTGAGGAATACAAAGGTGATTTTGGTTCAGTTCTTATCGCAGTAACTGCGGGGGTTGGCAACGCAGTTGATGTATCCGAAGCACTTAGCCGAGACCGAGAATTTAAAATTGGGACAATCAATACGTGGGTCATTATTAACGGGCAGTTGCCAGATGAGGCCTTCATTCAAGCAATGATTACGGCAACGGAGGCGAAAGCGAAAGCCCTGCAAACGGAAGCCATAAAAGATCCACTAACCGGAACAATCGCGACAGGTACGTCTACGGACAGTTTACTCGTTGCAGCAACTCAACACGGCACTTATTTGCCCTATGCAGGTCCGATTACAGACATAGGAAAACACATCGGCCACGGCGTTTATGAATGTACGGTCCGAGCAATTCGGGCGTATAAGAAAGCTAAAGGGTGGGCGTAATGATTCAGGCACATTTTATTGCAATTGCAATCGGATTTCTACTCGATCGACTCATTGGGGATCCACCCAATTGGCCACATCCGGTTCGCTGGATAGGGACATTTATTTCCAAGCTGACGTCTGTGTTAAATAAAGGGCGATTCCGTATCTTCAAAGGTGCTTTAGCTCTATTTATTACGACAAGTATTGTTTTTGGTTCCGTATTAGTCATTGTTGGACTTTCTTATACCATACATGCTTTTGTCGGTATTGCGGTTGAAAGTATACTGATTGCAATTGGGCTTGCTCAAAAAAGTTTGCGGGATGCCGCACTCGATGTGTATCGACCGTTAGCTGAAAAAGATATCAAAGGTGCACGAACGAAATTATCGTGGATCGTTGGACGAGATACCGATAAGTTAAAAGAAAGTGAAATTGCCAGAGGGACAATTGAAACGGTCTCGGAAAATACAGCAGATGGCGTCACGTCACCACTTTTCTGGGCATTCTTACTCGGCGCGCCTGGTTTATGGTTGTACAAATCCATCAATACACTGGACTCGATGATTGGGTATAAAGATGAGCGGTATGAGAAGTTCGGTAAATTTTCCGCAAGAGCAGATGACTTAGTCAATTTCATTCCTGCACGTATTACAGGGTTACTCATTATTTTTTATGCGCGGAATGAAGGGCGCATCCCATTTGGGCGACGTTTTTCTAGGTGGAGTCGGGATGCGAGACGCCATCCGAGTCCGAATAGTGGTTTTTTAGAAGCAGCAACTGCCTGGCAATTAGGCATTACATTAGGTGGAAAAAGTACATATAAAGGCACGATTTCTGAACGGTCAACGCTTGGACCTGAAAATTCACCACCGACGAAAGAGCATATTCAATCGGTTATCCGACAAATGCACACCGTTTCGTTTCTATTTTGGTTGATGATGACAGTTATAGGAGTGTTGTTTTATGCAATTGCCTGAACACGGAGCGAATCCACTGAAGGTTTACGCAAAAATGGGGATTGAACCTCCCACGCGGATTATCGACTTTAGCGAGAACGTGAATCCGGCAGGGCCGCCTAAAGCGGTTTTGAAGATGTGGTCGGAGTTGGCAGAAAAGATGACGATGTATCCAGACCCGAATGCAGAACCTTTTCTTTCAGCAGTCGGACATTTTCACTCTGTTGAAAAGGAACAAGTCGTCGTGGGGAACGGCGCTGCGGAGTTGCTTTCCCTGCTTGCTGAAAGGTATCGAGGTAAAAAAGCAATCGTTGTTCATCCGACATTTTCAGAATACGAAACAACGTTAGTGGCCAAAGACGTCGAAATTATGCGTGTTTTATCCAAAGAAGAAGATGGTTTCAAGTTGCCTGTTCCTGAACTATTGAAGGCGATGGAGTCAGCAGCTGTTTTATACTTATGTACGCCAAACAATCCAACGGGCATGCTTCCGAGTAAAGAAGAGCTCCTTCAACTGATTCAGTTTGCTGAAGAGAAGGGCTGCGAAATCATATTAGATGAGGCATTTATCGATTTTGTAGATGAATCCCTTTCATTCATCCCAGAAATTGAAGCCTATCCACATGTCATCGTCGTTCGTTCAATGACGAAAATGTATGCGATTCCAGGTCTTCGTCTCGGGTATGTTGTGGCAAACCCACATGTCATTTCTGGAATAAAAGCACTTGCATCTCACTGGAATGTGAATGGAATTGCTGCACATATTGGGGCAGTTTGTTTGAATGAAGAAAACTACCGCGAGTCAGCCATTGCGCAAAGCGTGAGTGAACGAGTGAAACTGACTGCGTTTTTGAAGGAGAAGAACTGCGTCGTCACGGATTCGGTCGTCAACTTTATATCCTTTAAATTAGACGAAGGTCGAGATTCGAAAAAGTTGTATCGTGATTTATTAGCACGTGGAATCGTTCTAAGGCATTCAGAAAACTTCCGTGGAATGGATGGACGTTGGTTCAGAGTCGGTATGAAAAATCGTGACATGATGGACGAACTCGAAAAGGAGTTGTCGAAATGGTTCGAGGAAAATTAACATTCATTAGTGGCGGTGTTCGAAGTGGCAAGAGTTCGTATGCAGAGCGTTTACTCGTTCAGCAAGAGGAAGGACGTCTTGTGTACATTGCAACTGGAAAGAAAACAGATTCAGAAATGAGCGAACGCATTGAGAAACATAAAGAGGACCGTGCAGCTCAAAATTGGACGACATTTGAACAACCGACGAACTTGCACGAAGTAATCCCATTCATCCAAAAAGGGGATCTTGTCCTTTGGGATTGTGTCACGACGTGGTTGGCGAATGAAATGTATGTTGGGTGGGAAAATGAGACGCCTTGTTTTGAAATTGAAGGATGCATGGAAGGTAAAGCAACTCGGTTAATCGAAACAATTGAAGCGATTCGGCAAAAGGCAGCGCATGTTGTAATCGTTTCGAATGAAGTGTTGAATGAACTCCCATCTTCTTTTTTAGGCGTTCAAGTGTACAGCAAGTTTTTAGGAAACATTCATCAGGAAATCGTTGAAAAATCGAATGTGGCGATTGAAATGGAATATGGAATCGCTACGTTTTGGAAAAAAGAAGGTGTGAAATGAACGGAGTAATTGTGCTAGGAACAGCATCTGATTCTGGAAAAACAATGATTTGTACGGCGCTTTGCCGAATTTTATCCGATGAAGGGGTGCGCGTTACCCCGTTCAAATCACAAAATATGTCTCAGTTTTCTGCGTTTACTGAACGAGGAGAAGAAATGAGTCGTGCTCAGTTCATTCAAGCCGAGGCCGCACGAATAACACCGTCCATTTATATGAATCCAATATTACTTAAGCCCGTACCCGGGATGAAGTCTGAAGTACTTTTTTTAGGCGAGAAAATGGGGCTCGTTTCTGGGATGGACTACAAGGAACACTATTTTCAACGGGGTATTGAAGCGATTGAAACGTCGCTCAAGAAATTATCTGAAACTTACGACACGGTTATTATAGAAGGAGCCGGAAGCCCTGCCGAAGTCAATCTCAATGACCGTGAAATCGTGAATATGCGCGTAGCTGACATTGCGAATGTACCAGCCATTTTAGTTGCAGACATCGATAGGGGAGGGGCGATTGCTTCCATTGTAGGGACACTTCAACTTCTATCCCCTGAACATCGTGCGCGTGTGAAAGGCATTGTTATTAATAAATTCCACGGGGATGTCTCTTTATTTCAAGAAGGTATTGAATTTATTGAAACATATACGGAAATTCCAGTACTTGGAGTCATTCCTTTTAAACGGGATCATGGGATTGAAGAGGAAGACGCCAATCGTTTAGTTGTAAAAGCTCCCAGCGGTGTCGACGTGTATGACGCGTGGGCGGCTCATGTGAAAGCGAATTTGAATGAGTCTCTCTTGAAGCAAATTCTGTTCGAGGGAGGCCAATTATGAAAGGGATTTTACTTGCCCTCCAATTTTTCACGGTCATTCCTGTTCGAAAAGAGTTGGCAATGGGGAAGAGAGAAGTAACAGCTATGTTTGTTGCGTTGCCTTTCATTGGAGGGGCAATCGGGCTTGTAATGTATGCGGTCATGTTTCTGATGTCCGACTTGCTAAACATCGGAATGCTTTTGACAGCTGTATTTATTGTTTTAACAGGCATTCTGTTGACGGGTGGTTTGCATCTAGACGGTTGGGCGGATACGGGTGACGCGTTTTTCTCGTATCGAGATCGGGAAAAGAGATTTGAAATATTAGAAGATCCACGTATCGGCGCATTTGGAACGATGGCACTCGTTTTACTCGTGTTGCTAAAAGTTGCGCTCTTTCATGAATTACTCATTCGCGGTGGGGGGCATTGGGCTCTATTTATCGCCGTTCCATTTGTCGTTCGAGTAGGGATGAATAGTTATTTTGCGCTCGTCCCGTCTGCTAAAGATGGTGGAATTGCTTCGTTTTTAAAAGGAAAGTTGGTAGCGAGTAAGGTCATAATTTATTCATTGATCTCGGGGCTACTCGTATTAATTGTTCTTGGATTCTTGTTACATACGCTCTTAATTCCAGTAAGTCTTGCTGCGCTGTTCGTTCTTAGCGTAACCTTATACCGAAAATGGTCTCTGAATCATTTTGGGGGCGTAACAGGAGATTTGTCGGGGGCTTTTATTGAAGGAATGGAGGCGGTCGCTTGGCTAGTCGTGTTACTCTTACTTTAATGCGCCATCTGCCAACAGAGGCAAATCTAAAGAAGCAATACATTGGTTGGACAGATGAATCAATCGCTTCAATCAATCCTGAGATACGTTTTCAGATGCCGTGGACACCGAAGAAGGTAGTTGGCAGCGATTTACGTCGCTGTCAGGAAAGCGCGGCACTTTATTTTCCGCAAGCTAGTTACCATCCGAATCGTCGGTTCCGAGAAGCGCATTTTGGAGAGTGGGAAATGAAAACGTACGACCAGTTGAAAGACAACGGTGCATATCGCTCTTGGCTGGATGATTCGTATGCACATCATCCACCAGGCGGCGAAACATTGGGCGAAGTGGAACAGCGTGTGATGGAAGGTTTATCGGATTTGACTGAAGCTGAGTCGGATCATTTTGTCGTTACACATGGGGGTCCAATTCGAATCTTACTCACACGATTATCTCCGGAACCATCGAGCTTTTGGTCTTGGCAAATTCCGCATGGATCTGCTTGGCGTCTCGAGTGGGACAGTGTGGAAGATTGGAAAGGAGGAAAACGATGCGCGTCTTTATCGGAGGTGCCCATAACGGCAAACGTGAATACGTTCGGAGGTTAATTGCAGAAGAAGGAAAAGACCTTCAATGGTTTGAAGCGGCATTACCCAATGCAGGAACTGAAGAAGTTGTACTAGCGGGACTCGAAAATTGGATTGGACAAAGTGGCTTGAATGAACAAGAAGCGGTGCGACAAGTGATGCAGGCGGTGCATAATCGTAAAGTAAATCTCATTTTGACGGATATCGGAAGAGGGATTGTACCGATGAATGTCGAACAAAGAAACTTGCGAGATATATGCGGACGCTTGTATCAGAGGTTAATTGCGGAAGCGGAAGAAGTCACTGAGATTTGGTATGGTATGTCAACAAACTTAAAGAAAAGGGGAGAACTACATTGAAAATATATACGAAAACAGGCGATAAAGGAACAACGAGTTTAATAGGTGGACGCGCGGATAAAGATGATTTGAGAATTGAAGCATACGGTACGTTAGACGAATTGAATTCATTCGTTGGGAAAGCAATGACAGAGTTAGATCCAAAGATTTTCGCAGACCTACTGGAAGATCTGGAAGCGATTCAAAATGAATTATTCGATGGTGGCGGAGATTTGGCAAACATCATGAAAGAGCGTCATTACAAACTATCGGATGCGGCCACTGAAGTATTGGAACAGCGCATCGATCAATTAATGGAAGAAGCACCGCCTCTTGAAAAGTTTATTTTACCAGGAGGATCACCAGCTTCAGCAACGCTTCATATCGCACGAACAGTAGCAAGACGCGCTGAGCGTAATACAGTGACGTTAATGAAGAAGACAGAAGACGTATCATCTGTTGTTGTTCGTTATCTAAATCGACTATCGGATTATTTCTTCGTAGCCGCACGCATTGCGAATTCACGTATTCATGTTGCAGACAATGAGTACGTTCGAAGTGCAAAAGTATTCCGTACTGGCGAGAAAAAGAAAGATTAAACGTATCTGTTTGATAAATTAAAAAAGCCATCTGAAAAGTCATATTCGACTTTTCAGATGGCTTCTATGTTGTGATATATAGAAATTAAAATCCGCCCTTATTCAAGTTGAATTCCTTCTTGAACTCCTCAAAGTCCAACCCCAATAGATCGCATTGGAGTTCGACGTTCTTAAAGAAATCAAACCCTTTAGCGACAGGTTGATCGCGGTTTTCAGAATAAAATACCATCAAATCATATAACTCAGAAAAAGCTTTTACTTTATCGACCTCTCCCATATTGTTCGCCTCCTCTCATTTACTTCGATACGTATAAAATGTATAATAAATCATGTGTAAAATTATACCGTTACTTGATTAATTATTCACTTTTAAAAAGGTCTAAAGTAAAATCATACACAGCTGAGGGAATGTACGCAATAGGAATTTTGACTATTATGATAGGGTTATTAAACATATAGATAGGATTGAAAGTGAGGGAATTGCAATGAGTTTAAAAAGAATTGAACAATTGTTAATCAAACTTAGTGAATTCGGGAGTTCGGGTGAAGGCATTAACCGTCTAGCTTATTCGGATGAAGAACGAAAAACGATGAATTACATAATGGGACTTTGTAAAGCGGAAGGATTGGAAGTCGAAATAGATGCAGTTGGGAATTTAATTGCACGTCGGGAAGGGAAAAATCCTGAGCTGCCTGCAGTAGCATTTGGTTCGCATATTGACACGGTTTATGAGGGTGGAAAATACGATGGAACGGTTGGAGTTTTGGCAGCGCTAGAAATCGTTTTTCGGTTAAATGAAAAGAAGATTCAAACAGAGCATCCACTTGAAATCATAGTTTTCACTTGTGAAGAATCAGCTCGATTTAGTTTTTCCACACTTGGCAGTAAAGCAATTGCGGGGACATTGAAGAAAGAAGAAATCCTAAACTTGCGTGATAAAAATGGGTTGTTTTTACGCGATGAATTTACAAAGAATGAACTGAATATTGATACAATCGAAAACGCAGTTCGCAGCGAGAAAGATTATAAAGTTTTCTTTGAGCTTCATATCGAACAAGGACCTGTTTTGGAAAGAGAAGGTCGACAAATAGGGGTAGTTACAGGAATTGCCGCTCCGACAAGGTTTAAACTTCAATTGGTTGGGCTGGCATCTCACTCGGGAACAACGCCAATGGATTACCGTAAAGATGCTTTTTTAGGTGCAGCAGAAATTGCGTTGGCACTCGAGTCGTATGCCATTTTAGAAGCGGCGAATGGGACAGTTGCGACTGTTGGTGTTTGTGAGTTACTGCCAGGAGCTATGAATACAGTACCTGGACGAGTGGAAATGAAAATCGATTTACGCGGAACGTCAATTTATTCGAAGGACAAAGTAATCGACGAACTGAAAGAAAAAATAGCGGAAGTACAAAAGAGGCGTAACTTACAAATTACGACTACGCAAATTAGTGATGAAGAACCGCTTAGGATCAATCAAAGTATCGTGAAAAGTTTACAAGAAACGTGTGAGCAAAAGAATGTGAATTACAAGCTAATGCCAAGTGGTGCGGGTCATGATGCAATGAATATGGCAAAGCTTTGTCCAGTGGGAATGTTATTTATCCCATCAGAAAACGGTCTAAGTCATAATCCAGAAGAGTACTCAACTTTGCAGGAAATCGCGACGGGCATCGATTTACTAGAGATTGAAATTTTAAAGTGGGCGAATGGATAAATCGTACAAAAGAAAATGAACGTACACCAAGAATAACTAAACCTTATTCTTTTTGTACGAATCTCGTTGACTGAATGCTCATTCATAACCTATACTAGTAAATAAAGTGTCGACAGTAGTCGTTATTTCTACTACACTAACTATTAACTAAAGATTTGAAAAAAGAGGAGGAGAGTAAGAATGAACCCATTATTAATCGCCAACTGGGTATTGTTTCTCGGGATTACAGCGTATGCACTTGCCTTATTTACATATTTAATCAAAACTCGGACTCAATTCATTCGACTTGGTAGAAAAGAAGATTTTGATCATAATGTCAAAGAACGTCTTCAAAAGATTTGGATATATGTATTTGGACAGAAGAAGTTATTAAAAGATAAAAAAAGCGGTACGATTCACGTATTGTTCTTCTATGGTTTTTTACTTGTCCAGTTTGGGGCAATTGATTTAATTTGGAAGGGACTTAAACCAGGTTCACACCTTCCGTTTGGTCCAGTTTACGGAGCGTTCACGTTCTTTCAGGAAATTGTAGCGCTTACGATTCTTGTTGCAGTCGTATGGGCGTTTCATCGACGATATGTTGAGAAGCTTGTTCGACTCAAACGCGGATGGAAGTCAGGTCTCGTCCTTATCTTCATCGGCGGACTTATGCTTTCAACATTACTTGCGAATGGGATGAATATCATTTGGCAAGGGCACGCAGCAACTTGGACTGAACCAGTGGCATCTTCAATCGCTACAATCTTTGGCTTCATGTCACCGACAGCAGCGGCAGTTGTGTTCTTCATCAGTTGGTGGATTCATTTATTAATTTTACTAACGTTCCTCATTTATGTGCCACAGTCGAAACATGCGCATTTAATTGCAGGGCCAGTAAACACATATGTCCATAGACTTGATCATGCGGGCAGACTTAAGCCGATTGATTTTGAAGCAATGGAAACAGCTGAAAGTGAAGAGGATATGCCTGCACTCGGTGTAGGAAAAATAACAGATTTCACACAGTTTCAAATGATCGACTTGTATGCCTGTGTAGAATGTGGGCGTTGTACGAATATGTGTCCAGCAACAGGAACAGGGAAAATGCTTTCTCCAATGGACTTAATTACAAAACTACGTGATAACCTCACGAATACAGGTGCACTTGTTACGAAGCAAAAGCCATGGGTTCCAGCATTTGCTTTCGGCAAAACACAAGGCAATCAGATTGCTTTTGCTGCTGGATTAGAAGGCGCTACGATGGATGACATTTATAACCCGTCACTTATCGGAGATGTTATTACGGAAGAAGAAATTTGGGCGTGTACAACATGTCGCAACTGTGAAGATCAATGTCCAGTTATGAACGAACACGTCGACAAAATTATTGACCTTCGTCGTCATCTTGTTATGACAGAAGGAAAAATGGATCCAGACGCTCAGCGTGCGATGACAAACATCGAACGTCAAGGAAATCCTTGGGGTCTTAACCGTAAAGAAAAAGAGAAGTGGAGAGATGCTCGTCCGGATCTTCACGTTCCTACAGTGAAAGAATTGAGTAAAGCAGGCGAAGAATTTGAATACCTTCTATGGGTCGGTTCGATGGGTGCTTTCGATAGTCGTTCACAAAAAATCGTTGAATCATTTGTTCACCTGATGAACGAAGCAAATATCAAATTCGCAATCCTTGGGAATAAAGAAAAGAACTCTGGAGACACACCTAGACGTTTAGGAAATGAGTTTTTATTCCAAGAGTTAGCTGAAGCGAATATTAAAGAATTTGAAAAAGCGGGCGTCACGAAAATTGTCACGATTGACCCGCATGCATATAATATCTTTAAAAACGAATATCCGGACTATGGATTTAAGGCGGAAGTTGTTCACCATACGGAAATGCTTTACGACCTCGTCCAAAAAGGGATTTTGAAACCGGTACATGAAATTAATGAAACGATTACGTTCCATGATTCGTGTTATCTAGGACGTTACAATGACGTCTACGATCCACCACGTGAAATTTTGAAGGCAATACCGGGTGTGAACCTTGTCGAAATGGAACGAAACCGTGAAGATGGCATGTGTTGTGGAGCAGGTGGCGGAATGATGTGGATGGAAGAAGATGTAGGTCAGCGTATTAACGTTGCACGTACAGAGCAAGCACTTGAAGTTAGCCCTGGCATCATTTCATCTGGTTGTCCGTACTGTCTAACAATGTTGTCAGATGGAACGAAGGCTGTTGAGGTAGAAGACACGGTCGCGACGTCAGATATTGCAGAATTACTCGAACGTTCGATTTTTGGCACAGATTATACGCCTGAAATTGTAGAAGAGGAAGAACCAATTTTGCAATAACTCTATTGCGAAGAGTTTGATAATAAGATATACTACAAGTAATTGAAGAGGAAGTGTTCGCACTTCCTCTTTTCTTTGCACAGTGACTGAGCGAGCGTTCAGTCGTTCATTGAACCCATAAACTTGAAAGCGTTAACAATAAAGAGTTGGAGGCGGTAAGGATGGCAAAGACAGTGATACTAGATGGAGCACGAACACCTTTCGGAAAATTTGGCGGTACGTTGGCAAGTCTTTCAGCAAGTGATTTAGGCGGAATTGCAATTCGTGAAGCACTGGATCGAAGCGGAGTTGCTGCAGATGTAATTGATGAAGTGATTATTGGGACGGTACTCCAAGCGGGTCAAGGGCAAATCCCTTCGAGGCAGGCGGCAACAAAGGCCGACATTCCGTGGCATGTGAAAACCGAAACGATTAATAAAGTTTGTGCTTCGGGCATGCGCAGTGTCACACTTGGCGATCAACTTATCCGTTTAGGTGATGAAGAAGTGATTGTAGCCGGCGGGATGGAATCGATGTCGAGCGCACCGTATTTATTACCAAAAGGGCGATTCGGTTTGAAAATGGGGGATGCCCAACTGATTGACGGCATGGTCTACGACGGTCTTACGTGTTCATTCTCACCGAACAATGTCCATATGGGAACCTATGGAAACTCAACGGCAGACGAATTTTCTTTAACGCGTGAAACACAAGACGAATGGTCGCTTCGCAGCCATGAGCTTGCATTAGCAGCAATCGATAGCGGGAAGTTTGCCGAAGAAATCGTACCTGTTGAAATTCCACAACGCCGAGGCGATGCACTTCTAGTCGATACAGACGAATCTCCGCGTCGTGATACGTCACTTGAGTCACTTGCTAAATTACGTCCGGCTTTTGGTAAGGATGGAACAATTACTGCAGGCAATGCACCGGGTGTAAATGACGGAGCATGTGCGCTCGTTTTAATGAACGCAGACCGTGCGAAAAAAGAAGGCAAAACACCACTCGCTACAATTATCGGTCATGCCGAAGTGGCAGTTGAACCAGAAAATTTCCCGCAAACTCCGGGACTCGTTATAAATGCTTTATTGAAAAAGACGGGAAAAACACTAGCGGATATTGATTTATTTGAAATAAATGAAGCATTCGCAGCAGTTGCTCTAGCGAGTTCGAAAATCGCTGATCTTGATTCGAAAAAAGTGAATGTCAACGGGGGCGCGGTTGCTCTTGGACATCCAATTGGGGCAAGTGGCGCACGTATCATCCTAACACTCGCCTATGAACTGAAAAGACGTGGTGGTGGAATCGGTATCGCTTCGATTTGTTCAGGTGGGGGTCAAGGCGACGCAGTGATGATTGAAGTGGAGGGCCCGAATCATGGAAATTAAAAAAGTAATGGTGATCGGTGCGGGACAAATGGGTGGAGGAATCGCTCAGGTTTGTGCACAAGCAGGTTTCGAAGTGAAATTGAATGATATTAAAGAAGAATCCTATATGAATGGTCTTGCAGTCATTACGAAAAATCTTACGCGCAATGTAGAAAAAGGTCGAATGACGGAAGAAGAGAAGACGGCAACGCTCGTACGTATTACAAAATCGTTAAATTTAAGCGACGCATCGGATGTTGATATTGTTATCGAAGCTGCAGTAGAAAATATGGCGGTTAAACAGTCGATTTTTAAACAGCTAGATGAAATCGCACCGGCACATGCAATTCTTGCGTCAAATACATCATCTATGCCAATTACCGAAATTGCGGCGGCAACGAATCGTCCGGAACAAGTCATAGGCATGCATTTCATGAACCCAGTTCCTGTTATGAAACTGGTAGAAATTATTCGTGGATTAGCAACGACAGACGACGTCTATCAAGCTGTTGAACAAATGACTCAGAAACTATCTAAAGTACCTGTGGAAGTAAATGATTTCCCTGGTTTTGTAGCCAATCGAATTCTAATGCCGATGATCAATGAAGCCATTTATACATTGTATGAGGGAGTTGCGACAAAAGAGGCGATCGATGAAGTGATGAAGTTGGGTATGAATCATCCAATGGGCCCCCTTCAACTTGCCGATTTTATCGGACTCGATACATGTTTGTACATTATGGAAACATTGCATGAAGGTTTCGGAGATTCAAAATATCGTCCATGTCCATTGCTCAGGAAGTACGTTAAAGCAGGTTGGTACGGAAAGAAATCGGGTAGAGGATTCTACGTATACGAGGAGAAATGATTATGAACTTACAATTCACCGAAGAACAACAGATGATGCGAGACATGGTACGGAACTTTGCGAAAGCAGAAATTGAACCTTTTATTCCAAGAA
Source organism: Sporosarcina sp. CAU 1771 (assembly GCF_054482775.1). NCBI lineage: Bacteria > Bacillati > Bacillota > Bacilli > Caryophanales > Caryophanaceae > Sporosarcina > Sporosarcina sp. CAU 1771. The sequence goes on from NZ_JBTLRN010000002.1 coordinate 191,296, forward strand.
TGGAAGCTGGGGAGTTTCCTCGAGACATTCTTAAAAAAATGGGTGAACTAGGGTTGATGGGCATTACAGCTCCCCAAAAGTACAACGGTTCCGAGATGGATTTTGTATCGTATATTATTGCGATTCATGAATTGTCTAAAGTGAGTGCCGTTGTAGGTGCAATCCTTTCTGTTCATACATCCGTTGGAATGAATCCGATTATGTATTTTGGAAACGACGAACAAAAAGATCGATACTTACCAAAAATGGCAAGTGGTCAATCCCTTGGTGCATTTTGTCTTACTGAATCCTCTTCTGGATCAGATGCAGGCGCACTCAAAACTCGCGCTGTTAAAACTGGCAATGACTATATCTTAAATGGCTCGAAAATGTTCATTACGAATGGCGGCGAAGCGGAAGTTTATATCGTTTTTGCTTCAACGAATCCGGCTGATAAAACATACGGCATCTCAGCATTTATAGTCGATAAGGATACCCCAGGTTTAATTATCGGAAAAGATGAACGCAAAATGGGTTTACATGGTTCGCGTACAGTGGAACTTATTTTTGAAAATATGAAAGTGCCTGCTGAAAATCTACTCGGAGAAGAAGGTCAAGGCTTCAAAATTGCGATGGCGAACTTAGACGTTGGCCGCATCGGAATTGCTGCACAAGCACTCGGTTTAGCGGAAGCTTCACTTGAAGCGGCTACTGGGTACGCAAAAGAACGTGTCCAATTTGGCAAGCCAATCTCAGAACAACAAGGGATCGGATTTAAACTAGCGGATATGGCAACGGCAGTCGAGGCTGCAAAATTACTTGTATACCGCGCTGCCGCGCTTCGTGCAGAAGGCTTACCGTGTGGAAAAGAAGCGTCGATGGCGAAATTATTTGCATCAAAAGCAGCTGTCGATAATTCAATCGAAGCCGTTCAAGTATTCGGTGGATACGGCTATACGAAGGATTACCCGGTTGAACGCTATTTCCGAGATTCCAAAGTTACGGAGATTTACGAAGGAACAAGCGAGATTCAACGTATCGTTATCTCGAAACATTTGACGAAATAGGATTTGGGGGATGGTGTGCGCAGTGCAACAAATGATGTAGTCCAACCAATGTTGCGAGTAGTTCAACCAACTAATTGAGGAGTCCAACCAATGCTGTGCGTAGCGCAACGAATGGTGTAGAGTTCAATCAAATTAGCATGTAGGTCAACAAACTTGCCGCGTAGGTCAACCAACGATGTACGCAGTGCAACAAATGATGTAGTTCAACCATTGTTGCGAGTAGTTCAACCAACTGATTGGGGAGTTCAACCAATGCTGTGCGTAGTGCAACGAACGGTGTAGAGTTCAATCAAATTTGCGTGTAGGTCAACAAACTTGCCGCGTAGGTCAACCAACGATGTACGCAGTGCAACAAATGATGTAGTTCAACCATTGTTGCGAGTAGTTCAACCAACTGATTGGGGAGTTCAACCAATGCTGTGCGTAGTGCAACGAACGGTGTAGAGTTCAATCAAATTTGCGTGTAGACCAACAAACTGGTTGCGTAGGTCAACAAATGAAGTACGCAGTGCAACAAATGATGTAGTTCAACCATTGTTGCGAGTAGTTCAACCAACTAATTGGGGAGTGCAACCAATGATGTGCGTAGTGCAACGAACGGTGTGGAGTTCAATCAAATTTGCGTGTAGGTCAACAAACTAATCGCGTAGGTCAACAAACAACCGACGGAGTCCAACAAACTCCTTGCGTAGCACAACAAACAATCGCGAATTTCGCTCAAATTAATTCAAGTACAGTTCAAATGCAATTCACTATAAAAAAGGGTGGGAATAAAAATGAATTTTAAACTATCAGAAGAACATGAAATGATCCGTAAAATGGTACGTGACTTTGCAGAAAAAGAAGTAGCTCCGACAGCTGCAGAGCGTGACGAAGAAGAGCGTTTTGATATGGTGTTATTTGAAAAAATGGCGGCACTAGGTTTAACAGGCATTCCATGGCCTGAAGAATACGGTGGAATTGGGAGTGACTACTTAGCGTATGTCATTGCTGTTGAAGAACTTTCTCGTGTATGTGCCTCTGTCGGCGTGACATTGTCAGCACATACTTCACTTGCAGGATGGCCTGTATACAAATACGGTACGGAAGAACAGAAACAGAAATACTTACGTCCTATGGCGGAAGGTACAAAAATAGGCGCTTATGGTTTAACGGAACCTGCATCGGGTTCTGACGCGGGTGCTATGCGCACAACAGCGAAACTCGATGGCGATGATTACATGTTAAATGGTTCTAAAATCTTTATTACAAACGGCGGAATTGCTGATATTTACGTAGTATTTGCAGTAACAAATGCTTCTGGAAAACGTCCGGAAACAAGCGCGTTTATTGTTGAGAAGGACTTCCCAGGCTTCTCCGTTGGGAAAAAAGAACGCAAACTTGGCATTCGTTCATCTCCTACGACTGAAATTATGTTTGACAATTGCCGAGTTCCAAAAGAAAATCTTCTTGGAAACATTGGTGATGGATTTGTAATTGCAATGAAAACACTTGACGGTGGACGGAACGGGATCGCAGCACAAGCTGTAGGAATTGCACAAGGTGCACTAGATGCTTCTGTTGGTTATGCAAAAGAGCGTGAACAATTCGGAAAGCCGATTGCAGCAAACCAAGGAATTGGCTTTAAACTTGCAGATATGGCAACAGCTACTGAAGCATCGAGGCTTCTAACGTATCAAGCAGCTTGGCTTGAATCGAACAACTTACCGTATGGAAAAGAGTCTGCTATGGCAAAACTGATGGCAGGAGATACGGCGATGAAAGTGACAACAGAAGCGGTTCAAGTATTCGGAGGGTATGGGTATACAAAGGATTATCCTGTTGAACGTTTTATGCGCGACGCGAAAATCACACAGATTTACGAGGGAACGCAAGAAATTCAACGTCTCGTTATCTCCCGTATGTTAACTAAATAAATCGGGGGTGCAATGGATGAGTGCCAAACGTGAAGTGAAATCCTCAGTAAAAGATGAAAGTTTAATAGAAAAGCGCAGGGCTCAAATGGTTCGTGGATCGGTTAAGTTGTTCAAGGAAAAAGGTTTTCACCGAACAACGACCCGAGAAATTGCAAAAGAAGCTGGTTTCAGTATTGGAACGTTGTACGAATACATTCGTACAAAGGAAGATATTCTATTTCTTGTTTGTGACAGCATTTATGATGAAGTGAACAATCGTCTATCTGAACTCACAAAAAATGCAGGAACAGTCGAAGGACTTCATTCGGCAATTGACCATTACTTCAATTTAATTGACGATATGTCGGATGAATTCCTCGTCATGTACCAAGAATCGAAATCTTTGCCTAAAGATGCCTTGCAGTATGTGTTAAAGAAAGAAATGTTAATGGTTTCGTTGTTTGAGAAACTACTCCAGTCTTGCGCGACATCAGGAGTCTTGCGAATTAATTCAAAAGAAATCGAACTAGCAGCTCACCATATTGTTGTTCAGGGTCAAATGTGGGCGTTCCGTAGATGGGCGTTGCAGAAAGAGTACACGATTCAACAATACATTCAAATTCAAACAGACCAGCTCTTTAGTGGGATAGTGAGCGGAAAAGAAAGGGTGTAATTCAGTATGGTAGCAACAGTAGAGATTTATAAACCGAAACATCATATTCGTGTAATTACGGCATCAGCACTTTTTGATGGGCATGATGCATCGATTAATATTATGCGTCGTATTTTGCAAGCAACCGGCGCAGAAGTTATTCATCTAGGGCATAACCGTGCAGTTGAAGAAGTTGTCAACGCAGCCATTCAAGAAGATGTTCAGATGATCGCAATGTCGTCTTACCAAGGCGGACACGTCGAATACTTTAAATATATGCATGACCTACTTCAAGAAAGAGGGGCTCCTCACATTCGCATTTATGCGGGCGGAGGCGGAGTCATCATTCCTAAGGAAATTAAAGAGCTTCATGACTACGGGATCTCTTGGGTATTTTCTCCAGAAGATGGGCGTACAATGGGCCTTCAAGGAATGATCAACCGAATGATGGAAGAGTGTGACTACTTAACCGAAGTCGACAATGAAATGGCGAACCTCGAGAAAGTATCTACATCGAATCCGGAAGTTCTAGCGAATCTAATTACGTATGCGGAAGAGTCCTATAATAAGGACAATCCAGCGGCAAAAAAGCTTGTTGAAAAAGCGCGTGAAATGTCAAAAGACACACCGATATTTGGAATAACAGGTACAGGTGGCGCAGGGAAAAGTTCCCTCACGGATGAATTAATTCGTCGTTTTTTACATGAATTAACCGACAAAAAAGTTGCAATCCTTTCCATTGATCCAACGAAACAAAAAACGGGCGGTGCTCTTTTAGGAGACCGGATACGTATGAATTCGATTTTTAACAATCGTGTGTTCATGCGGAGTTTGGCAACGAGAGGTTCACGTTCGGAACTTTCTGGAGCAATAAAAGATGTATTAGATATCGTAAAAGTCGCAGGCTATGACCTAATCATCGTTGAAACGAGTGGAATTGGGCAAGGTGACGCGGATATTGCAGACATTGCTGATGTGTCGATGTATGTCATGACAAGTGAATTCGGTGCGCCGACGCAACTTGAGAAAATTGACATGATTGATTATGCCGATGTAATTGCGATTAATAAATTCGAGCGCAAAGGTTCTGAAGATGCATTGCGACAAGTACAGAAGCAATATCAACGCAGCCGTCTTTTATGGGATAAAAACCTGGACCAAATGCCGATTTACGGAACAATCGCAAGTCAATTCAACGACAAAGGCACAAATTCTCTTTTCGCAGCAATTGTTGGCGTTTTGAATGAAAAATGTGGCTTGGATTGGACGACTTCATATGATGACTTGGTGAAAACTCAAATACAAAATGTGATCATTCCGGTTGATCGACTCCATTATTTACGGGAGATTAGCGATGCAGTTCGTGGCTATCACAAGAAGTCTGAAGTACAAGAAAACCTTGCTCGAAAGTTGTTTCAACTAGAAGGTACAATTGAAACCGTGCAAGAACAAGCACCAAATGATGTCCTTGTTTCAACACTTCAGTCTTTAGCGGATAGTGTATCTGAGGAATTAACGTCGGAGTCGAAACGAATTCTTGCAAATTGGAAAGAACTTAAAGAGTCCTATGCAGGAGACGAACTTGTGACAAAAGTGCGTGACAGAGAAATTCGCACAATTCTTCGTACAGTTAGTCTTTCAGGATTAAGAATTCCTAAAGTATCCTTGCCGAAATTTAAAGATTACGGAGAAATTCTTCGTTGGGTATACCGTGAAAACGTCCCGGGTTCATTCCCTTATACAGCAGGTGTATTCCCGTTCAAACGTGAAGGAGAAGATCCAAAACGCCAATTCGCGGGAGAAGGAACTCCAGAACGAACGAATCGCCGCTTTCATTATTTGTCGAAAGACGATGATGCAAAACGACTATCTACAGCATTCGATTCGGTAACGCTTTACGGTGAAGACCCTCATGAACGCCCAGATATTTATGGGAAAGTAGGGGAATCGGGCGTAAGTATTTGTACGCTTACCGATATGAAGAAGTTATACGATGGCTTTGACCTTTGTGCTCCGACAACATCTGTGTCGATGACGATTAATGGACCAGCGCCAATCATTTTAGCTATGTTCATGAACACGGCAATCGATCAGCAAGTTAAAGTGCAAGAGGAAGAGTTAGGACGTGCGCTGACACTCGAGGAATTCACGAATGTGAAAGAATCGACGATGCAAGTTGTTCGTGGAACGGTCCAAGCGGATATTTTAAAAGAAGACCAAGGTCAAAATACATGTATTTTCTCTACAGAATTTGCCCTGCGATTAATGGGAGACATTCAACAGTTTTTCATCGATCAAAAAGTACGTAACTACTATTCAGTTTCGATTTCTGGCTATCATATTGCTGAAGCTGGCGCGAATCCAATCTCGCAATTGGCATTTACTTTGGCGAACGGATTCACGTATGTAGAATATTACTTAAGCCGCGGCATGAACATCGATGACTTTGCACCGAACTTGTCCTTCTTCTTCTCGAACGGATTAGATCCGGAGTATACAGTCATTGGACGTGTAGCTCGCCGTATTTGGGCAGTTGCTATGCGTGAAAAATACGGTGCGAACGAACGCAGTCAAAAGTTGAAGTATCATGTCCAAACTTCTGGCCGTAGTTTACATGCACAAGAAATTGATTTTAATGATATTCGCACAACGCTGCAAGCATTAATGGCTCTACAGGATAACTGTAATTCACTACACACGAATGCTTACGATGAAGCGATAACAACACCGACAGAAGAATCGGTTCGCCGCGCAATGGCGATCCAAATGATTATTACAAAAGAACACGGTCTTTCGAAAAACGAAAATCCGCTTCAAGGTGCATTCATTATTGATGAAGTAACTGACCTTGTGGAAGAAGCCGTTTTAGAAGAATTTACGCGATTGAATGATCGTGGTGGTGTATTAGGCTCTATGGAAACTCAATACCAACGAGGTAAAATCCAGGAAGAATCGATGCATTATGAGATGAAAAAACATACTGGAGAATTGCCAATCGTTGGTGTGAACACGTATTTAAATCCAAATCCACCTTCAACTGACGATATTGATAATATGGAAATTGCTAGAGCAACACAAGAAGAGAAAGAAACACAAATTATCAATCTTCGTGCTTTCCAATCTAAAAACGAGGCGGAGTGCGAACAAGCATTGAAGCAACTTAAACAAGTCGCCGTTACAGGTGGGAATATTTTTGCAGAATTAATGGAGACAGTTAAAGTGGCAAGTCTTGGTCAAATAACAAACGCATTGTATGAAGTAGGCGGGCAATACCGACGCAATATGTAATGTGCAGCATAAGAGGAAGAAATCCACAGCAATGGGGAGGCCAGTTGTGGATTTCTTCCATATGTTGTGAGATAATAACTAGAGTATTGTCATAAGATAATAAGATTAAGAGTAGATGGTTTGCTTGGAAAGAGGTGTTGTTGTGAAACTGTATCACCACTTCATAATTGTTTCCATACTCACGACCTTAACTTACCTCTTATACGGTAATGGTTTCGGGGTCATTCCATTTTTGCTCACAACAATATATCTATCATCTATCGCATACAAAGAGCTCAAGAAATTGAAGGGCGAAAAATAGGCCATGTTTGCTTTACGTATAAAAAGGTTCGTGGTATAGTATGATAAATACATTAGTGTAGATTTAACTAGCATACAAAAGGGACTAGATATGTCTAGTCTCTTTTTTACATGATACTTATACTTATGTTCAGAGAAAGGACGTGCGTGTATTGAATATCCGTGAAATGACGAAAGAGCAACTATTTGAAGAATCACTGATTGACATTGCTTATGCTGTTTTAACTGAAAGAGGCAGAGGAGAGCATTTAACTCTTAAGCAATTAATGGACGAAGTTCGTAAGTTGAACGGTCTTACAGTGAAAGCTATGGCTGAAGGCATGCAACAATTTTATACGGACATGAATATTGATGGCCGTTTTTTATCAATTGATGATATTCGTTGGGGACTCCGTGAATGGTATCCAGTTGATACGCTTGAAGTAGAGACAGCACCAGTTGTTAAAGTACGTAAGAAGAAAAAGAAGAAGAAGTCGCTTATAGATGATGAAGAGTTGGATGAGTTTGAAGAAGATGACGACGAAGAAGACGAAGATGACGATGAGGTTCTTGTAGAAGGATTCGATGAAATCGACGTTGACGAAGAAGACGATGAAGACGACGACGAGGAAGAAGAAGTCGTTGAAATCGAAGCGGATCTTTTAGAGCCAGACGATGAACTTGAAATTATTCCAGACGACGTTGATCTAGATGACGACGAAGAAGATGACGAAGAAGAAGAGGATTAAATCCTTGACTTCAGCGCGAGCGTAATATAATATTTTACAGGGCTCCTTAATAGGGCACATGAATTCGTGCATATGCGCTCCTCCCTCAGGTTATACTGCGGACGGGGCGCTTTTTTGTTTGATGAACTCTATAAATAGTAGGGTTTTAACGTGCAAAAAAGAAGAGTTTCCTTCGAAAAAAAGTTGAGTGGGAATAATCATGCTGAGGCATGTTTTATAAAAAACGGACGGAGGATTTTGACAACATGACAAAATATATATTTGTAACAGGTGGAGTTGTTTCATCTTTAGGTAAAGGAATTACAGCAGCATCATTAGGACGCTTGCTAAAAAACAGAGGTCTTCAAGTAACGATTCAAAAATTTGACCCGTATATCAACGTTGACCCTGGAACGATGAGTCCTTATCAACACGGTGAAGTATTCGTCACAGAAGACGGTGCTGAAACGGATCTAGACCTTGGACACTATGAACGTTTTATTGATATTAAATTAAATAAGTATTCCAACGTTACGATGGGGAAAGTATATTCTACAGTACTGAAAAAAGAACGCCGCGGAGACTACAACGGTGCAACTGTACAAGTAATTCCGCATATTACAAATGAAATAAAAGAACGTATTTTGCGTTCGGGTAAAGAAACAAATGCAGATGTTGTGATTACCGAGATAGGTGGAAGCGTAGGGGATATCGAATCACTTCCTTACATTGAAGCGATTCGTCAAATGAAAATGGATCTTGACAAAGACGAAGTCATGTTCATTCACTGTACGCTCATTCCTTATTTACAAGCAGCAGCTGAATTAAAAACAAAACCAACACAGCATAGCGTAAAAGAATTAAGAGGATTAGGCATCCAACCGAATATGATTGTTGTTCGTAGTGAATATCCAGTTCCTCAAGATATGAAAGATAAGATTGCTTTGTTCTGTAACATTAAGGCGGAAGAAGTAATTGAAGCACTTGATGCAGAAACATTATACGAAGTACCACTTTCATTGCAAAAGCAAAATATGGATAAAATTGTTGTTGATTTCTTAAATCTTACAACGGGGGAACCCGATATGACAGAAATCAAAGAACTAGTTGCACTTGTTAAGTCTCTTTCAAAGAAAGTACGAATCGGTTTAGTAGGGAAGTATGTTGAACTTCAAGATGCGTACATTTCCGTTGTTGAGGCACTTCGTCATGCAGGATACGGATTTGATTCTGAAATCGATATTAAATGGATTAATTCAGAAGAAGTGACTGCTGAAAACGCTAGTGAATTGTTAGGAGATGTTGATGGTATCGTTGTTCCAGCTGGATTTGGGGACAGAGGCATTGACGGTAAAATTGAAGCAATTACGTATGCGCGTGAAAAAGAAGTACCATTTTTCGGAATTTCTCTCGGTATGCAATTGGCAGCGATTGAGTATGCTAGAAATGTACTTGGAATTAAAGATGCTGATTCGACTGAATTTAATTCTGAAACACAAAATCCAGTTGTTGAAATGCCTTTAGAACAAAAAGATACAGATGAAAATGGGAACACAATGCGCCTTGGTTTATTCCCATGTAAGGTGAAAAAAGATACGAAGTCGAGTGCGGCTTACGGTGAAGAGTTAATTTATGAACGTCATCGTCACCGCTATGAGTTAAACAACGCATACCGTGATCGTTTAGAAGAGCATGGAATGGTCTTTGCAGGTGTGAGTCCTGATGGCCAGCTTGTTGAAATAATTGAATTGAAAGATCACCCATTTTTCATAGGTTGCCAGTTCCAACCGGAATTTGCATCACGTCCTACAAGCCCACAACCATTAATGCGTGAATTTGTACGTGCGGCGTTGGAAAGACAAAAGTAAGCATGAAAACGTCACTAAAGCAGGAAATAACCTGTTCTAGTGACGTTTTTTTTAATCCTCTGAAAGCATTTCGTCATACGACCGTTTAACTGCTTCATAGATGAATAAAGCAACGAGTGCATGAGGTTGGACAATTCTTTCCTCATCATCACCGGGTAAAAGACCACGAGTAAGCCCAGTCGAGATATATGTATACGAAAGATCTGCAAGCTCATTGTCGGTATCGTGCTTTCCGGAAGCAGCAACCGCGAACGGAATAAAGCGACTGTCAAGGTCACGAGCTAACTGAAGTGCAGGCTCGTCCGTTTCAGTTCTTGTTAGTATCCAGACGCGATCAGAAGTACTCAATTCCATACCATCTTCGTACCGAACCACATCTGCTAAAACCTCTGCACCGTACATGGCTGCTGTAACTACGGCATCCATATCTTGATAAGCTGCAATAATGACACGCCCTTCACCACTTGTAGCTTGAGCAAGAAGTCTCGCTGTTTCTTCAATCGATTCTTCATTGTTTGTTGCAATACGTTGCAACAGACCGTTAATTTGCGTTGTTAACATTTTCACATTTACCACCTCATATCCATTATAGAGCGAGACACTTGGAAAACAAAATAGAATTGTGTCTTGATTTAAAGGTAAGTTTCCCGGTCTTGTAGAATAAGGTGTATGTAGATAATTATAACCATTATGCAATTACCGGAGGAAGGTAGGGTATGTGAAAAATCTATTGATTGTTGATGATCAAAAGGGAATCCAGATGCTACTTGAGGAAATCTTTAGAAAGGAAGGGCATCGAACACGAATTGCCTCAACCGGATTAAAAGCCCTTCAAGAAATTGAAGTGGAACTTCCAGATTGCTTGCTTCTTGACATGAATATGCCGGGTATGAATGGCATTGAAGTGTTGAAAAGGCTTGAAGAAAGTGGGATAAGAGTTCCGGTTGTTATGATGACGGCATATGCAGAAACAGAGTTAATGGACAAAGCGAAAGATTTAGGTGTACGAAAATATTTCACGAAGCCATTCGATATCTTTGAATTGCGAGATGCTGTAAACGAAATAATAGGCAGTTGACAAGGCGGGCAGTGGTAAACACTGCCCGTTTTTGTTATGATAACAAATGAATGTATCCATTATGGTATTATGGGAGGAACTTTTATAGTGCTAGTTTCGATGAAAGAAATGATGATTAAGGGAAAAAAAGAAGGTTATGCAATTGGTCAATTCAATTTAAATAATCTAGAATATACACAAGCCATTTTACAGGCTGCAGAGGAAGAGCAATCACCTGTTATTCTTGGGGTATCTGAAGGTGCAGCACGTTATATGGGTGGCTTTACGACAGTCGTTCATATGGTAAAAGGGTTGATGCAGGACTACAACACGACAGTGCCTGTTGCAATACACCTTGATCATGGAACTAGTTTTGAAAAATGCAAAGAAGCGATTGAAGCAGGCTTTACGTCTGTGATGATCGATGCTTCATCTAAACCACTTGAAGAAAATATTGAACTTACAAAACGAGTTGTCGAATATGCACATGCACGCGGTGTTTCTGTGGAAGCAGAATTAGGCGTAGTCGGTGGGCAAGAAGATGATATAATAGCAGATGGAGTTATTTATGCAAATCCAGCTGAATGTAAAGAACTTGTTGATAGAACTGGAATTGATTGTCTAGCTCCAGCACTTGGATCTGTTCATGGTCCATACAAAGGCGACCCGAATCTTGGTTTTGACGAAATGGAAATCATTTCAGGTCAATCCGATTTGCCCCTTGTTTTACACGGTGGAACAGGCATCCCTACAAAAGATATTCAGCGGGCCATTTCGCTAGGCACTTCAAAAATCAATGTCAATACAGAAAATCAAATTAGGGGTACACAAGCTGTTCGTGAAGCACTTTCTAGCGATGCAGACGTGTATGACCCACGCAAGTATCTCGCTCCGATGCGTGAGGCGATTAAACAAACGGTTATAGGTAAAATGCGCGAATTCGGAAGTTCACAAAAAGCTTAACATGAATCAGTAAACATCTGATTTTTATAGAACAAGGAGAATTACTTCAGATCGATGTATTCTCCTTATTATTGTTAAATTTATATTTATTATGTAGAGGAGAGGTTACGATTGAAATTTTTTATAGATACAGCAAACTTTGAGGAAATAAAAGAAGCGCACAGTTGGGGGATTCTTTCGGGAGTCACAACAAATCCATCTCTTGTTGCGAAAGAGGACGTACCATTCCATGATAGATTACGAGAAATAACTGAACTTGTTGGCGGATCTGTAAGTGCGGAAGTCATATCTCTTGATGCTGAGGGTATGCTAAAAGAAGGTCGCGAACTTGCTAAAATAGCTCCAAATATAACGGTTAAATTACCGATGACACCAGAAGGTTTAAAAGCGTGTTCTGTCTTTAGAGATGAAGGCATTAAAACAAACGTAACACTCATTTTCAGTGCGAATCAGGCGCTACTTGCTGCACGTGCAGGCGCAACGTATGTATCACCATTCCTCGGGAGACTTGATGATATTGGACAAGATGGCATGGCGTTAATTGGAACAATTGCTGACATATTTGTACAACATGACATCAAATCTGAAATCATCGCGGCCTCAATTCGTAGTCCTCAACATATTACAGATGCTGCTTTACATGGTTCTCATATTGCAACTGTACCATTCAATGTACTCAAACAATTATTTAACCATCCTCTGACTGACAAAGGGATCGAAGCTTTCTTAGCAGATTGGGAAACGAGAAAGAATAAGTGAAGTATCGAAGGAGAGCGACATGGAAGTTTATAAAATAAAAGGCGGTAATCGTCTAAAAGGTACAATTCGAGTAAGTGGAGCGAAAAATAGTGCAGTGGCACTTATTCCAGCTTCAATTTTAGCCGATTCAACTGTAACGATCGAGGGGCTTCCAGAAATTTCAGATGTATTGACACTTCAAGCAATCCTTGAAGATGTTGGTGGTAAAATTGACTTCAATAATGGGACGATGACCATCGACTCTACAGAAATGATTTCTATGCCTTTGCCAAATGGAAAAGTGAAGAAACTACGTGCATCTTATTACATGATGGGTGCAATGCTCGGACGCTTTAAACATGCGGTCATTGGTCTTCCAGGTGGATGTCACCTTGGACCAAGACCCATTGATCAACATATAAAAGGCTTTGAAGCACTTGGTGCAAAAGTGACGAACGAACACGGTGCAATCTATTTGCGTGCTGAGGAACTTCGTGGCGCTAAAATTTATTTAGACGTGAGTAGTGTAGGAGCAACCATTAACATTATGCTCGCAGCTGTTCTCGCAACAGGTAGAACAACAATTGAGAACGCAGCTAAAGAACCTGAAATTGTTGATGTAGCCACTTTATTATCGAATATGGGTGCGAATATTAAAGGTGCAGGTACAAACGTTATTCGTATCGAAGGTGTCGAGAAATTACACGGCACAAAACATACGATCATTCCAGATCGAATTGAAGCCGGTACGTTCATGATTATGGCCGCAGCCGCAGGCGATGGCGTTACAATCGACAATGTTATCCCTTTTCATGTGGAAGCATTGACTTCAAAACTTCGTGAAATGGGTGTTGATATCGTTGAAGAAGATGAACGGATTTATATCGCTCCTGCAAAGAATTTGCAAGCTGTCGATGTGAAGACACTTGTCTATCCAGGTTTTCCTACGGATCTTCAACAACCCTTTTCCGTTTTATTAACACAAGCAACTGGTTCTTCGATTATTACAGACACCGTGTATTCGGCTCGGTTTAAGCACATCGATGAGTTAAAACGTATGAATGCAGATGGTCGGGTTGATGGGCGTTCTGCAATATTATCAGGTCCAACACCTTTAGAAGCTGCAACAGTTAGAGCCTCAGATCTTCGTGCAGGTGCCGCGCTAGTTATAGCGGGACTTATTGCAGAGGGAGAAACGGAAGTCCAAGAAATTCAACATATTGAACGTGGATATAGTTCACTTATTGAAAAGCTTCAAGGTCTTGGCGCTGATATTCGTAAAGTAACAATCCAAGAACAAGTAACATCTAAGGAAAAATAACGACAAGAACGAATAAGTAAGAAATGTATATTGAATAGCATACGGATTTTACCGCAAACAGGAGGAACATACATGGAACGCAGTTTATCAATGGAATTAGTTAGGGTCACAGAAGCAGCAGCAGTATCCTCTTCACGTTGGATGGGAAGAGGTTTGAAAAACGAAGCTGACGATGCTGCAACGGAAGCAATGAGAATGGTATTTGATACGATTCCAATGCGCGGTGTAGTTGTTATCGGAGAAGGCGAGATGGACGAGGCTCCAATGCTTTATATTGGTGAAGAGCTTGGAACTGGAGACGGTCCAGAAGTAGACGTAGCGGTTGATCCTCTTGAAGGTACAAATATCGTAGCTGCGGGTGGTTGGAACGCACTTGCTGTTCTAGCTGTCGCAGATAAAGGCAATTTATTGAATGCGCCGGATATGTATATGGACAAAATTGCAGTTGGTCCAGAAGGTGTTGGTAAAATTAGCCTCGACGCTACAGTAACCGAAAATCTACATGCAATTGCGAAAGCAAAAAATAAAGATATCGGTGATGTTGTTGCTACAGTTTTAAATAGAGAACGTCATGCAGACATTATTAATGAAATTCGTACTGCAGGTGCTCGCATTAAACTTATAAACGATGGCGATGTAGCAGGAGCTATTAATACTGCATTTGATGAAACAGGCGTAGATATTTTATTTGGCCACGGTGGTGCTCCAGAAGGAGTTATTTCAGCTGTTGCACTCAAATGTCTTGGTGGAGAAATCCAAGGACGACTCATCCCTTCAAATGACGAGGAGTTAGAGCGTTGTAAGAAGATGGGCCTCGACGTGAGCAAGATTCTTTATATGGATGATCTTGTAAAGGGTGACGATGCGATATTTGCCGCTACAGGTGTAACAGACGGAGAACTTCTTCGCGGTGTACGATTCAAAGGCGGATATAGTGAAACGCACTCGGTCGTTATGCGTTCTAAATCAGGAACGGTTCGATTTGTAGAGGGACGACACAGCATGAAGAAAAAACCGAATTTAATTATGGAAGACTAACATCCAACTTGCCTGGCCAATGTGCTGGGCATGTTTGTATATAAAAAAGCTCTGTTAAATAATCATGTTGATAATTCTTATTACACAAAAGCGCTTGAGTGAGTATACCTAACACGTTGATTTCCGTTTCAGACCCTAAGTGCGGAAAGATAAAGTTCAATCTTTCCCTGACGCGTTCCGGAGGGCAGGCGGTGGACCAACCCGTTCGCTCCGCTCTCGTTGGTTGTTTCACCTGACCCGCTTGTCCTCCCGGAGTCGCCGTCTTCCACTTCAATCAACTAGGAGTGTACAAATAGTATTATTGCTCCACTCTTAGTACTGCAATATCCATGAAGTAAATCGAACTAGCGCAGAAGCGACAAGTGTGAGCCGAAGTAGTAAGACCGACAGTGAACTTTCTGACGGGCTTACTACGGGAGGCCATCACCAATTAATGTTCATTATTTTAGCTGTGCTAAAAAACGTTGACGAAGCGATATTTTCACGCATTCCCCTCTACTCGACAAGGAGTGTACAAGTACTGTATCAACTATCAACAGAGTTATTTAACATAGCCTATAAAAAAGAAATAGAAATCTAGTTTACACCCAATTAAACTAAAAGAGTGGTGCCAAAGAATGACAACATTGACGATATCGGCGCTAGAAAACATGACGCTTAAAGAGTTATATACTCTCGCCAAGAAGTACAAGGTTTCTTATTATAGTAAATTAACAAAAAGAGAACTTATTTTTGCCATACTGAAAATGAGAGCCGAACAAGAAGGGTTTTTCTTCATGGACGGTGTACTCGAAATTATTCAATCTGAAGGATATGGATTTTTACGCCCAATTAACTACTCTTCAAGTTCGGAAGATATATATATTTCCGCTTCGCAAATACGTCGCTTCGACCTCCGAAATGGCGATAAAGTCGCAGGTAAAGTACGGCCTCCAAAAGAATCAGAGCGTTATTATGGTCTTCTTCAAGTAGAAGCTGTAAATGGGGTAGACCCCGAAGAAGCCCGCGACCGAGTGCATTTTCCTGCACTTACACCTTTATATCCCGAACGTCATATTAAACTTGAAATTGAACCTACAAAACTTTCCACGCGTATTATGGATCTCGTTGCGCCAGTAGGTTTTGGGCAACGTGGACTCATCGTTGCACCGCCTAAAGCAGGGAAAACGTTGTTGTTGAAAGAGATTGCCAACTCAATTACAACGAACCATCCTGAAGCGGAACTGATTGTGCTTCTTATTGATGAACGACCAGAAGAAGTAACGGACATCGAACGATCAGTAAAAGCTGACGTTGTTAGTTCAACTTTTGATGAAGTACCTGAAAACCATGTCAAAGTAGCCGAATTGGTCCTTGAACGTGCAATGCGACTTGTCGAACATAAGCGCGATGTCGTCATTTTAATGGACTCGATTACGCGACTTGCTCGTGCGTATAACTTAGTCATTCCTCCAAGTGGCCGAACGCTATCGGGCGGAATTGACCCAGCGGCATTCCATCGACCTAAACGTTTCTTTGGTGCTGCACGGAACTTAGAAGAAGGCGGAAGCTTAACAATTCTTGCAACTGCACTGATCGATACAGGCTCAAGAATGGATGAAGTGATTTACGAAGAATTCAAAGGAACTGGAAACTTAGAGCTTCATTTAGACCGCAATCTCGCCGAACGCCGCATTTTCCCAGCGATTGATATTCGTCGTTCTGGAACTCGAAAAGAAGAACTTCTTATTCCTAAAGACCAGTTGGATAAACTATGGGCGATTCGAAAAACCTTTTCAAGCGCGCCAGACTTTGCAGAACGCTTCTTAAAGAAGTTAAGTCAAACGACAACAAACGAAGAGTTTTTCGATAAACTAGATGGCGAAATGAAAACGCACCGCAATGGCAAAGGACTCCTATAAGACATACCGAAACCTTGTTATTTTATTATTAAAATAACAAGGTTTTTTCTTATTAAGGCTATGTTAAATAACTCTGTTGATAGTTGGTATAGAATTTGTACATTCCTGGTCTTGTAGAGTGTAGGTCGTGAAAATATCGCTTCGTCGCTTGGTGATGGCCTCCCGCAGTAAGCCCGTCAGAAAGTTCGCTGTCGGTCTTACTACTTCGGCTCACACTTGTCGCTTCTGCGCTGGATCGTTTGGATTCAAGGTAAGTGGCGTCGGGATCGTGGGACAATAGATTTTTGTACACTCCCAGTTGAATTGAAGTGGAAGACGGCGACTCCGGGAGGACAGCGGGTCAGGTGTAACAACCAACGGGAGCGAAGCGAACGGGTTGGTCCACCGCCTGCCCTCCGGAACGCGTCCGGCTGAAACGGAAATCAACGTGTTCGATACGCTTACGAGCACTATTGTGTAAAAAACTTTACCAACAGACTTTTTCAACATAACCTACTAAAAAAACTGTTTACCATTTGATTTTTGGTGGTATTGATAACTAGGAATACGAATTTCGAGAAAGAGGTGATCTAAATGTATGCATACCACATAAAGTCGATTCGCCTAGTGCACGGACGTGAGGGTCTAACTTTAGAAGAAGAATATGAAAAGTACATTTTAGATCAAGCTGAAAAAGGGTGGAAGTTTGTTCAACTCGTAAACTTATCCAACCTTTCACCAGCTGATCGCCGAATTGATCTCGTCTTCGAAAAGAAAAAATAGGAAAGGGGCGTGTCGGAATGAGTTCAGTAGCATTACGTTTATTAAAAGCTTTTGTACTATTACTTGCAGGATTATTTGGTTTCTTTGTTTTCGCAGGAAATTTAATGGATTATAACTCGAACTATCAATTTGTTCATCATGTATTATCGATGGACACGACATTTGAGGGAAATGCATTAATGTGGCGAGCCATTGAAAGCTCGGGTCTTCATACTGTAGCTTACTGGATGCTTATTCTTGCAGAAGGTATTTTCAGTTTACTAGCATTTATTGGTGTAGTTCATATGATGAAAAACCTTAAATCTTCTGCTAAAGAATTCAACAAATCGAAAGCGTTTGGTTTCTATGCATTTATGCTTGGCTTTGCAATTTGGTTTTTAGGATTTATCGTTATTGGTAGCGAATGGTTTGCAATGTGGCAGTCTCAAATTTGGAATGGGAAAGATACAGCAATGGGTATCTCCACTCTATGGGCTGGCTTTGCAATCTTGTTGGCAATGAAAGACGATGAGTTGGAAGAATAACAGCAACCTCATCAAAGATGTTGCATCTTATAAAAAAACTTGTTATACTATTTGAGTATCATTGATATGATATCCTTGCATATACGGCTGACTAATACGGGTCGTGTAAGGCATCGATCTTAAAAAATTCTGTACCGAATGGTTCAGGGCGAAAGGAGAAAGACCGATGAAAACAGGAATACACCCAGAATATAAACTTGCGACTGTTACTTGTTCATGTGGAAATACATTTGAAACAGGTTCTGTAAAAGGAGATATCCGAGTTGAAGTTTGCTCAGATTGTCATCCATTCTACACTGGACGCCAAAAGTTTGCTCAAGCGGACGGCCGTGTCGACCGTTTCAACAAAAAATATGGCCTCAAAGAAGAAGGCCGCGAAGAAGAATAATTTCTTCGAACTACCCGTCAGGTGCTCTTATGCACCGGGCGGGTATTTTATTTTTTATCCCGAAGAAGCATGGAGCCAGTTGTAGAGACAAAATGTCGCGTACATAGAATAGTACGATTACATACATTTATAGTTTTCCTTAAATACAACATATTTATTCGAAAAAATGCCATCACAAATGATCCTTTTTAGGGTATGATAATAACTCAAGGTAAAAATGAGGATGTCCATATAAAGAGTTGGATGAAAGGGGAAACACAATGTATACAGCTATGCAAGGTGGTTGGGTTGAAGTCGTTTGCGGAAGTATGTTTTCGGGGAAGTCAGAGGAGCTCATTCGCCGGGTGCGAAGATCACAGTTCGCTAAACAAAGAATTGCAGTATTCAAACCTGAAATTGATAACCGATATGGTGAAGAAGCGGTTGTCAGTCATAATGGAACGACGGTAATCGCAAATCCAGTTGCGAGTTCTTCGCATATCGAAGACTTTGTTACCGATGAGTACGACGTGATCGCAATCGATGAAGCTCAGTTTTTTGATGAAGGAATCGTCGATACAGTGATGTCCTTAGCGGACCGAGGATTTCGCGTAATCGTCGCAGGTTTGGATCAAGACTTTCGTGGAGAGCCATTTGGTCCGATGCCACGACTTTTGGCGGTAGCTGAACATATTACGAAATTGCAGGCGGTATGCACAGTGTGTGGTTCCCCAGCAAGTAGAACGCAGCGTCTCATTGAAGGAACTCCTGCGGGATATGATGACCCTATCATTCTAGTGGGTGCTTCCGAAGCGTATGAAGCTAGATGTCGTCAGCATCACGAAGTGCCTAAAGGTGTAACAGCAATTCATGCATAAGCGGAAGTAAAATCCCGTCCGGGCAACTGGACGGGGTTTTCTCATGGTAGAGAGAAGAGATGCTTAAACTGTATTTAGATTCGAAATTCCCGTACAATAAATATACAAAAATAGTCTATATAATGAGGTGCACAATATGTTTGAACGTCTTCAAGTATTAGAAGATCGATACGATTATTTAAATGAGATGCTTAGTGATCCGGATGTAGTTAGTGACATGACGAAACTGCGGGATTACTCAAAAGAACAATCAAGCTTGCAAGAAACGGTAGATACGTACCGCGGATACAAAAAAGCGCTAACCGAACGCGATAGTGCGAAAAGTTTACTTGACGAACCACTCGATGATGAAATGAAAGATCTTGTCAAACTCGAACTTTCCGAACTGGACGATCAAATAGAAGTATTTGAAGAGAAATTAACGATTCTCCTCGTACCGAAGGATCCAAACGATGAAAAAAACGTCATTATGGAAATCCGCGGCGCAGCAGGGGGAGACGAAGCGGCACTCTTTGCGGGAAATCTATTTCGGATGTACAGTCGATTTGCTGAAATGCATAACTGGAAAGTTGAAGTCATGGATTCTTCTCCGACAGAACTTGGTGGTTTCAAAGAAATTATTTTCATGATTATTGGAAACGGTGCGTATTCCAAATTGAAATTTGAAAATGGAGCACACCGCGTACAACGTGTACCGGAAACGGAATCAGGCGGTCGCACGCATACGTCAACTGCAACAGTCGCTTGTTTACCGGAAGCGGAAGATGTCGACATAGAAATTCTACGAGAAGATGTAAAAATTGATACGTACCGTTCCAGTGGTGCAGGCGGTCAGCACGTTAACACGACGGACTCCGCTGTTCGTATTACCCACTTACCAACAGGAATTGTTGTTTCGATTCAAGATGAAAAATCACAAATTAAAAACCGTGAAAAAGCAATGAAAGTATTAAAAGCACGCGTATACGATGCTGCACAACAGGAAGCACAGGCAGAATATGCTGCAACCCGTAAATCTGCAGTCGGAACGGGAGACCGTTCTGAGCGAATTCGGACATACAACTTCCCACAAAATCGTGTAACAGACCATCGAATTGGCTTGACGATCCAAAAACTCGACCAAATTATTGAAGGTAAACTGGATGAAGTCGTCGACGCGCTCATTATTGAAGAACAAGCGTATCGTCTTGAAAGCTTAGATCAGAATGACTGAACAACTCTATGAGGCGCTTAACAAAGCGACCTCTTTATTAAAAGAAAAAGATCTGGACCAGGGCGCTGCAAACATTGTAATGGAGTTTGTTACAAACAGGTCGAATGCTTCGTTGCTTGCCAATATGCGTGAACGCCTAAGCGAAAAGGAACAATTCTCCTTTTGGGATAAAATCGGCGAAGTACTTGAAGGAAAGCCTGTGCAATATGTTATTGGCGTCGAAAGTTTTTACGGGCGCACGTTTGAAGTAAACGAAAATGTGTTGATTCCAAGGCCTGAAACTGAAGAACTCATTTACGGTGCAATGGAAAGATGCCGCACGTTATTTCCGACCAAAAAGATTCAAGTTGCGGATATTGGAACGGGCAGTGGAGCCATTGCCATTTCATTTAAAAAAGAGTGGGTTGAAGCGGATGTTACAGCAACAGATATAAGCTCAGCTGCGCTTGAAGTTGCAAAACGGAATGCGAAAAACCTTGGTGCAGAAATTGCATTTTTAGAAGGGGATTTAGCAAAGCCGCTTTCTAATTCGAAGTGGGATGTTGTTTTATCGAATCCTCCGTATATCGCACAAGTGGAAAAAGAAATGATGTCTGAAACGGTTCTAGCTCACGAACCACATACTGCACTATTTGCAGAAGAGGATGGGCTCTACTGTTATAGAAAATTAGCTGAAACACTTCCTAAACTTATGAACAAGCCGGCATTAATCGGTGTTGAAATCGGTTATTTACAAGGCAAAGTTGTGCATAAGTTGTTCGCAGACGCTTTTCCGAACGCAGTTGTTGAAATCGTAAAAGATATCAACGGAAAAGACAGAATAATATTTTGTGAGATTCGTGAATAAATTCCCTATTCTCCGGCAACAATGCGGAGTAGGAGGGGATACAGATGTTAACAGACTACGAGATTAAAAGAACAGAAACTACAATTGAAAAAGCGATTCCATATATTGAATTTATTTTAATACTTATTATTCTACAGGCTATCCTTATGTTATTTTCAATGGCTCCATCTAATGATGACGCGGTTCGTTTCAGAATCCTTGCCAATTCAAATACGGCTGAAGATCAGCAAATTAAGAAAGATATCCAACAAGTAATTCAGCCTCTAATCGAAGAGGCGGTTGCAAGCGGACGGTCTGCTGAGGAAATCGAAATGAATCTGGTAGCACTTGAAGATTCAATAGCTGAATTGTCGACATCTCTTTCTAGAGGGGCTTCAATATCATTTGAACGTAAAGATGCATTTTTTCCACCCAAAAGATCTGGATTTTTCATTTATCCACAATCTACCGTCGATGCGTATATATTAACAATTGGCAGTGGGCGTGGGGATAACTGGTGGTGCGCACTATTTCCTAAGGTATGTTTTCCAGATAAAGACAAAGTTGAAGAAGAAAAAGTTACTTTCTTTGTTTGGGAGTGGATAAAAGGGCTGTTTGAATAAGGTTACTAACAATAAATGTGGATAAGTTAGTTAGATTGTGTATAAAGGGGATTTATCTTGTGCAGACAAAAGTGATTTCAGTGGATAACTTTCTGGATAACAAAAAACATTACCAACAGGCTGTGGATATCTTGAAAAGTGGTGGAGTTGTTGCCTTTCCGACGGAAACTGTCTATGGTCTTGGAGCTATTGCGACCAATGAGCAAGCAGTTCAAAGGATTTTCGAAGCGAAAGGAAGACCTTCAGACAATCCACTTATCGTACATATTGGAAGAAAAGACGAAGTGCTGAACTACGCAACGGGTATTTCGGAAGACGCTGAAAAGTTAATGGAGGCGTTTTGGCCGGGACCACTTACGCTTGTTTTTAATAAGTTAGCTGGTGTAGTTGCGCCGAATGTTACTCCAGGAGTTGAAACCGTTGGAATTCGTATGCCGAATCACCCAGTAGCACTTCAGCTTTTGCGTGAACTTGGCGAACCACTTGCCGCTCCGAGCGCGAATAGAAGTGGGAAACCGAGTCCGACGGAAGCTTCACATGTTGAAAAGGATCTTCAAGGTTTAATCCCATTAATATTGGATGGGGGTTCAACAGGAGTTGGCGTAGAATCGACAGTTTTGGATATGACGACGACACCGCCTAATTTATTACGACCGGGTGGCGCTACGCGCGAAATGATTGAAGCGCTAATTGGTCCAATTCAATACGGTGCTGCTGATGAATTAACTGAAGAAGCACCACGATCTCCGGGCATGAAATATTTACATTACGCTCCGGAAGCACCGTTGTTCGTTATCCGTGCAGATCAGCAGAAAATTCAAGAGGCAATTACTTCTCTTCGAAGTGAAGGAAAGAAGATTGCAGTAATTGGTCCGGAAGAATTCAAAACGGTAGATGCGGATTGGTATTTCACAGTTGGAAGACTCCATGATAATGAAGCAATCGCCATACATTTGTATAATGCGATTCGGCAATGTGATTTAACAGACGCTGATGTTATTCTCGCGGTCGAAACAGATGAAAACGGTGTTGGCGCAGCTGTTATGAATCGGCTTATGAAAGCGTCAGAAGGTAAACGGTATTAAGTGAAAAGTGAATATGAATGACCTCCTAAGACTACGCATAAGATGAACGGATGCGTAGACTTAGGGGGTTTTATTTTGAGTGAAATGTTTGTAGCGGGCATCACTTCACTTGACGTTATTGTGGTGTATACATTTTTGCATATCCAAAGAGGGAAGTTTGTCCTTGCTCTATGGACAGCTTTATTAAATATGCTCTTTCCTTTCATTGGTTTTGTTACGGGGGAGTTTTCCACGCAAGTATTTTGGGGATGGAGTACGTTACTTTCCGGAATTTTATTGGCTTTAATCGGAATACATATGATTTTACAAGACGAGGAAGCAGGGAAGTCTACGAGGGGATTACATCCTCTCTTAATTGCTGTTGCGGTAAGTGTGGACACTTTTTCGGTGAGTGTTTCATTTGGTATGCTTCATATGAATAAAACGATCTTCATCCTGTCCTCAGGGTTATTCACATTAGTTTTAGCGTATGCGGCTCTTCGATTTAAAGGCAAACTTGGAATAAAAAGTGGGAAAATTATAAGGCGAATTGCTGGGATTGTACTTCTGACTATGGGAGTAATGTCATGCTTTAATTAAAGGTACCTATTCCAATCTCTGCAATAATCGGGTATTCTATTAATAGAAGGTGATAACTATGAACATTTATTTCGTTTGCACTGGAAACACATGCAGGAGTCCAATGGCAGAAGCGATTCTTCGCTCAAAATTGAACAAAAATATTCATGTTCGATCCGGAGGAGTTTACGCTCAAAACGGCATGCCGATTTCGAAGCATGCACAAACTTTAATTGAGCGAGCAAATATGCCTTTCACACCACTCTCAAGAGCGATATCTATGGAAGATATTGAATGGGCAGACATCATTTTAACGATGACCTCATCACACAAACAAGCAATACTGCAGTCAATCTCTCTAAAGGATACCGAAATCCACACGTTAAAAGGGTTTTTGAATCCGGAAGAAGACGAGGATGTACACGATCCATTTGGCGGAGATTTAGCGACATACGAATACACGTTTCGTGAACTAACTCAATTGATTGAGGCGATCGAACGGAAGTTGATGGAGGGCAAAAAATGATTCAAAAGAAAAAGGTTGGTTTACGATTCAAACTAGTAATATTTGTGACCGTATTGGCGATTACAACGTATACAACGAGTGCGGTATTTATCAACATTATTCAACCACAGTTTTTCCCGACTATGAATCCATTTTGGTTTAGTGTACTAACGTACGGCATGGGTATTTTTTGGTCTGGAGTTTTGGCTGCAGTGTTCGGAACGATTTTAACGCGACCTCTACAACGTCTGGAAAGTGCAGCCATTAAAGTTGCGGAAGGAAATATCAGTTCGGATATTGAGTTACCTAATTCTTCAGATGAAATCCACTCCGTTGCAGAAGCGTTTCAACTTATGGTCGTAAACCTACGTACGATTGTTGGAGAAATCGAGATGAACTTTGAGAAAACAGCACAGACTGTGGACAAGTTATCTGCAGAGACGGGTTCTGCAGCGCGACAAGCCGATGCCGTTGCATCGACAATAATGGAAATATCTTCAGGTGCTGAAGAGTCAGCGATTGCGATTCAAGAAACAGCGGAAGCTATGGAAGATGTGCGATTGCTAGCTGTTGAGGTAAATGAACGAGCTGCAGAGTCTTCTCTTCGCTCTCATGAGATGATTGAGGAATTAGGAACGACTACTAAAGTCTTTACTTCATTGGTCGATGGAATTCGTCAAATGTCAACGCAAAGTGAACAATCTCTGACTACGATTCGAGAGTTAGATACGAACGCTCAAAAAATTGGTGAAATCGTCCAACTCGTTGGAAACATTGCAAAGCAAACAAATTTACTAGCATTGAACGCATCCATAGAAGCTGCACGTGCAGGTGAACATGGAGCTGGCTTCGCGGTTGTTGCTGAAGAGGTACGCGTATTGGCAGATGAAAGTGCGCGTGCGGTCCAAGGAATTTCTGGTCTCGTTGCAACAATCCAATCAGATGTAAGTAAAGTAGTAGAAGAAATTGAACAACAAGTACGTTCGGCGGTAAATGAGGCAGATAAAGCTGAAGAAACAAGCGTGAGCGTAGAAGCGATGTCTGATAAAATTAACGTAATGGCAGATTCCGTCAGTAAAATCACGTCATTTGTAGAGCGACAGTTGCAAAATATTGAAACGACAGCAAGTCAGTCACAAGAAGTAGCCGCTATTGCTGAAGAAACTTCTGCAGGTGCTCAGGAAGTCGGAGTTGCTACAGAAGAGCAAGTTCGCTCAATTGAACAGGCCAATTCACTGGCACTTGATTTGAAAAAGCAGTCTGAGGATCTTTATAAAGTTATTAATCAGTTTGAACGAAACAAATAGTTTTTAATTTGCCAACACAGCCTTCAATTTCATTCGGGGTTGTGTTTTTTTGTCGGAAAAGATGATAGAATGAGTTGAGAGTAAATTATGAAAAGAGGATGAGCATGAAAATCGCACTATCTTCAGATCATGGCGGCAATAATCTGCGCCATGAGATCAGTAACCTATTAACCGAGTTAGATGTTGAGTATGTCGATTTAGGGCCATCAACAGATGAATCTGTCGATTACTCAGACTTTGCTACGCCTGTAGCAAAAGGAGTAGCGTCAGGGGAATATGACCGTGGTATTCTAATTTGTGGAACGGGTATTGGTATGTCTATCGCTGCGAATAAAGTAAAAGGAGTTCGCTGTGGACTTGTACATGACGTATTCAGTGCAAAAGCAACCCGGGAGCATAATGATACCAATATATTAGCGATGGGCGAGCGTGTAATTGGACCTGGTCTTGCAAGATTAATCGTCGAAACATGGCTGAACACTTCGTTTGAAGGCGGCCGTCATGAACGCCGAGTGACTAAGTTAATGGAACTCGAAAACTAACTTTGCAGGAGGGGTATTTTGGGAACTCCAGAACTCTGGAAAGATCAACTCGAACAAACACTTAAAGAAGTAGCTGAACAAGTACATCTACCAAAAGGCGGATTGTTTGTTGTTGGCTGTTCGACTTCTGAAGTAGCAGGAAAGAAAATCGGTACAGCGGGAGCCTTTGAAATTGGAGAAGCCCTTTATACACCGTTGAAGAACTTTGCTGACCAGCATGACCTTCATCTTGCGTTTCAAGGTTGTGAGCATATTAACCGTGCTCTGACGATGGAACGGCAAGCAGCAGAGATGTATCACCTTGAGCCAGTATCGGTTGTACCCGTAGCGTCTGCGGGAGGATCTATGTCCGCATTTGCTTATACGACGATGGATGATCCTGTAGTTGTCGAGGAAATTCAGGCACACGGTGGAATCGATATTGGACAAACTCTAATTGGCATGCATTTAAAAAAAGTTGCTGTTCCAATTCGGACGTCAACTACCAAAATAGGCGAAGCAATCGTCACAATCGCAACGACACGACCGAAAAAAATCGGTGGAGAACGAGCGGTATATCAAATTATTCCTGAGGGGGAACTTTAACAAATGGAAATCAATCACGTAAAAGATCAAGATCAGCTCGTTTATGATGCAATTATGGCGGAGAAAAATCGTCAACAAGCAAACATTGAATTAATCGCTTCTGAAAACTTTGTAAGTGTTGCAGTAATGGAAGCACAAGGTTCAGTACTTACAAACAAGTATGCAGAAGGTTACCCGGGTAGACGTTACTACGGTGGTTGTGAACATGTGGATACAGTAGAAGATGCAGCGCGCGACCGCTTGAAAGAAATTTTTGGTGCTGAGTATGCAAACGTTCAACCACACTCGGGTGCGCAAGCAAATATGGCAGTGTACTTTACGTTTCTTAAGCCTGGCGACACAGTATTAGGTATGAATTTATCTCACGGAGGTCACTTAACTCATGGTAGTCCAGTGAACTTCTCAGGCGAACTTTACAACTTTGTAGAGTACGGCGTGAGTAAAGAAGACGAGCGTATCGATTATGAAGACGTGCGTCAAAAAGCGCTTGAACACAAACCGAAAATGATCGTTGCAGGAGCAAGTGCATATCCACGTGAAATTGACTTTGCTAAATTCCGTGAAATTGCAGATGAAGTTGGAGCATAC
This sequence comes from Sporosarcina sp. CAU 1771, assembly GCF_054482775.1. NCBI lineage: Bacteria > Bacillati > Bacillota > Bacilli > Caryophanales > Caryophanaceae > Sporosarcina > Sporosarcina sp. CAU 1771. The sequence continues at coordinate 218,433 of NZ_JBTLRN010000002.1, forward strand.
CTATTCGTTGATATGGCTCATATTGCAGGGTTAGTTGCAGTTGGAGAACACTCGAATCCAGTTCCACATGCACACTTTGTAACATCGACAACACATAAAACATTACGTGGACCACGTGGTGGATTTATTCTTTGTAAAGAAGAAGATGGAAGAAAAATTGATAAGTCTGTTTTCCCAGGTGTTCAAGGCGGACCACTAATGCACGTAATTGCTGCAAAAGCTGTTGCATTTAAAGAAGCGCTACAACCTGAATTCAAAACATACATTCAACAAGTTAAGAAAAACGCAAAAGTTCTTGGAGAAGAACTGATTGCTTCTGGCGTTGATATTGTTTCTGGCGGTACAGACAATCACTTGCTACTTCTTAATCTTGGTTCGCTTGGCATAACTGGAAAAGTTGCAGAACATGCACTTGATGAAGTTGGTATTACGACGAACAAAAACACAATTCCTTTTGATAAAGAAAGCCCGTTTGTTACATCTGGAGTCCGTATTGGTACACCAGCTGTTACTTCACGTGGATTTAAAGAAGAGGAAATGAAAGAAATTGCAAGTATTATTGCAATGGTGTTAAAGAACCCAGAAGACGAAGCTACGAAAAAAGAAGCATTAGAGCGCGTTGTTGCATTAACGGATAAATTCCCACTTTACGCATAAAAAATGAGCCACTTTCTACTAAAGGAAAGTGGCTTCTTTTGGATTTAGAACGCAAACGTCAAAATCCACTAGTTGGATGCGGTGCAATAGACGGAAAAATGAATCGATTTTCGTTCATAACATACACTAGGCAAGTCTGGTATAATAAACAAGATATTTTGAAAAGGAGCGAATGAATATGGCAAAGGTCCACATTTTTGATCACCCACTAATTCAACACAAACTCACTTACATACGTGATATAAAGACAGGTACGAAAGAGTTTCGGGAACTCGTTGATGAAGTTGCAACACTTATGGCTTATGAAATTACACGCGAACTTCCCCTAAAAGAGACAGAAATCGATACGCCAGTTTGTAAGGCGAAATCGAATGTATTAGCAGGAAAGAAACTTGGAATTGTTCCTATTTTACGTGCAGGTCTAGGCATGGTGGAAGGATTCTTAAACTTGATCCCTGCTGCAAAAGTTGGGCATATCGGTCTTTACCGCGATCCTGAAACACTTCAACCGGTTGAATATTATGTGAAACTTCCATCGGATGTTTCTGAACGTCATTTCATCGTTGTTGACCCGATGCTTGCTACAGGCGGTTCGGCAATAGATGCTGTTCAGTCATTGAAGAAACGTGGTGCGAAAAGCATTTCGTTTATGTGTTTGATCGCAGCTCCAGAAGGTGTAAAAGCATTTACTGAAGAACATCCAGATGTAGATGTTTACATTGCTGCACTTGATGAAAAACTTGATGAGAATGGTTATATTGTTCCTGGACTTGGGGACGCAGGCGATAGACTCTTTGGGACAAAATAATGAAGAAGGCGTGAATTACTTGAAACGTAAATGGAAAGTGATGACGATTTTTGGTACGCGACCGGAAGCGATAAAAATGGCTCCGCTCGTACTGGAACTTCAAAAACACTCAGAAGATATCGAATCAATTGTAACGGTAACTGCACAGCATAGAGAAATGCTTGACCAAGTGCTGGAAACGTTTAAAATAACTCCAGATTTCGATTTGAACATTATGAAAGACCGCCAAACACTGGTTGATGTAGCAACGCGCGGACTTGAAGGTCTGGACAAGATCATGAAAGAAGCACAACCAGATATCGTTCTTGTTCACGGCGATACGGCGACGACTTTTATCGGCAGTTTAGCGGCATTTTACAATCGAATCGCGGTAGGTCATGTAGAAGCAGGTCTTCGGACGTGGGATAAATACTCCCCGTATCCAGAGGAAATGAATCGACAATTAACAGGCGTTATCGCAGATTTACACTTTTCACCTACTGAAAAGTCTGCTCAAAACTTGTTAAACGAAGGCAAAGAGGAAAGTTCAATCTATATCACCGGAAACACGGCGATTGATGCGCTTCAAACAACGGTCCTTGAACACTACTCACATCCAGTGCTTGAAAAAATGGGAACCGATAAGCTAATTCTTTTAACAGCACATCGAAGAGAGAACCTCGGAGAGCCGATGCGAAATATGTTCCGTGCGATCAATCGATTGCTTGCTAAACACGATGATATACAAATTATTTACCCGGTTCATATGAATCCAGCTGTACGCGAAGTTGCGGATGAAATACTCGGTGGAAATGAAAGAGTTCATTTAATCGAACCGTTAGAAGTTGTTGATTTTCATAACTTTGCTGCGCGCTCACATATTATCCTTACAGATTCAGGTGGTATTCAAGAAGAAGCCCCTTCACTCGGCAAACCAGTTATTGTTCTTCGAGATACAACAGAACGACCTGAAGGCATTGAGGCAGGTACGCTGAAACTTGCAGGTACGGATGAAGAAACGATATTTACGTTAACCGATCAACTTCTAACAGATGACGTTGAATATCGCAAAATGGCACAGGCATCGAACCCTTATGGCGATGGCCATGCATCTGAACGAATTGTCAAAGCGTTGAAAGAATATCTGAATATGTCGAAATAACTTAGGAAACGACCTGGAAACATGTATGGATTCAGGTCGTTTTTTCTGCTTAAGTTAAACGAAGCTAACAATCCGAATATTCTTGAAGAGAATATGCAAATTCAAAGCAATCCTGTTCTGTTCTAGAACCTAGGCTCTCGGGTATAATGCGGTTTGTCATCGGTTACACTAACGGGTACTTCTTTTTAAATTTAAATTTGTCCATATTTTGACGGAGTGAAAATCAGTCGTGATAATGTCATAGGAATCAATTGACTTCATTTTTATGCTCCTGTATGATTACTAATGGTAAGAATGATAGGTGTTTCATACATATGGAACCTAAATTAATAGCGTATTAACATACAAAATCTATCATCTTTCTACCTTTTTCGAGTCTACGCCGGTTTAAGGCTGGGCAGCGAAACGGGAACCACTTCGCAAGTCCTTACACGAAATGTTTATCCGAATTCCAGAAATACGAAGCAGGAGAATTACTAACTATGCAAACATTGCGGGAAATCCATAGTAGGCAACGAATGGCTCTATATCCATTGCTTGCATTGTTCGTCCTAGGATGGGCGTTTACTGAATGGAAAACTGTCTTTGCTGGGCTAATCTTAGGTTCTCTTTTTGGCTTGTATAATTTCTGGATGCTCGTTCGTCGATCGGAACGTTTCAATCTTGCGATTGAGAATGGGAAGAAATATGTTTCGCTAGGAACTGCGTTGCGTTTCGCATCTGGTGTTGCAGCGGCAGCAATTGCAACTTCAATGCCGGAACAGTTTGACCTGATCGGAACGGTTATTGGGTTCGGGATACCGTATGTCATTCTATTGGTTGACAGGATCATTTACCACGTAAGACACGAACAAGGGAGGTGAACGAAACATGGAGCACGGAAATCCTACACGAGAACTATTAGGAATCACATTTAACCTTTCAAACGTTATGATGCTATTGATAACTTGTATAATTGTCTTTCTTATCGCATTTATTTCAACAAGAAACTTACAAGTAAAACCTTCAGGTATGCAAAACTTCTTTGAATGGATTATGGATTTCGTCAAAGGGATTATTAAGAGCAACATGGATTGGAAGACGGGTGGACGTTTTCATATATTAGGAATTACACTTATTCTGTTTCTTTTCGTATCGAACGTGCTCGGATTACCGTTCGCGGTGATATGGAAAGGGGATCTCTGGTGGAAATCACCTACAGCAGATCCGATGATTACACTGACTCTTGCTGTTATGGTAATTGTCTTGACTCATTATTACGGGATTAAAGCGAAAGGTGTTAAAGGATACGGTCAAGGTTTTCTAGAGCCGCTACCTTTTTTACTCCCACTAAATCTCGTGGCAGAATTTGCAAGTACGTTGACACTCGGTTTACGTCTATATGGAAACATCTATGCTGGTGAAGTTTTAATTGCGTTAATCGCCGGCCTTGGTACATCAAGTGTTTTCGGACTAATTGGAGCAATCGTACCGGGAATGGCTTGGATGGGCTTCTCGATATTCGTTGGAGCGATACAGTCATTTATCTTTGTTATGTTATCCATGGTCTATATGTCCGATAAAGTTCGAACGGACTAATAAACATAGAGTTCCCCGAAAAGGCAAAGGATATAAACAAAATGTAAATATCCTTTTGCTTGAGTAGGGAGAAATACGGGGGCCGCGTGCTCCCGGAACAGCATAAAAAACATAAAAAAACATTAGGAGGAAATATACTATGGTAGGTTCAGTAGGTTTATTAGCAGCAGCAATCGCAATCGGTTTAGGAGCACTAGGAGCAGGTCTAGGTGCAGGTTTAGTAGTTTCGAAAACACAAGAAGGAATTGCACGTCAGCCAGAAGCTCGTGGAGTTCTTCAAACGAACATGTTCGTTGGAGTTGCACTAGTTGAAGTTGTTCCGATTTTCGCAGCAGTAATTGCGTTCATCGTTATGAACCGATAAGTAGTTAAAGAATTTCAAATGGCGAAGATTTGAGTGTAGAATCTTCGCTTTTTAATAAGGAAATAATGAATGATAACTATATGAAACAGTAATTAAAATACAGTTTATATTTAAAAAGAGTCGTGTACTCTTGAAGGGAGTGAAACAATCGTGTTTTTGGATACCTTCGTCCTCGCAGCTACAGATGTAACTGATGCAGGATTCTTACAGAAATTAAATAACTCCAACGGATTAAACCTTGGGGATATTATCGTTACGGTCTTCTTGTTTATGCTACTCATGATCCTTCTTAAGAAGTTTGCATGGGGACCACTAATGGGCGTTATGGACCAACGAGCTGAAATGATTTCTCGTGAAATTGAAGAAGCAGAAAAAAGTCGTATAGAATCAAAAAAGCTACTTGAAGAGCAGCGTAACTTGTTAAAAACAGCGCGCACTGACGCTCAGTCGATTGTTGATGGCGCCCGTGAACAAGGTGAAAAACAACGTGAAGACATGGTCAAGGCAGCACGCGAAGAAGTTGGTCGCTTGAAAGTTGAAGCAGCACAAGAAATTGCATCAGAGAAAGAAAAAGCTGTTGCAGCAGTACGTGAAGAATTTGTATCTCTTTCTATTCTTGCCGCGTCTAAAGTTCTTGGAAAAGAAATTTCAGAGGAAGACAACCGCGCATTGATTGAAGAGACGATTGCGAAAGCGGGCGATGGACAGTGAGTAAATCTGTTGTAGCAAAACGCTATGCACAAGCACTGTTTCAACTTGCGCAAAAAAATGAACAAACCAGTTCCGTTCAGGAAGAACTTCTTGAAGTGAAAAAGGTGTTTGAAAACAATAAAGAAATTGAACAACTACTCGTAAACCCGAGTTTAACTAGCACGAAAAAGAAAGAACTACTTTCTGTTTTGTTTAAGGATGCAAATCCGTTAATCCAAAACACATTGTTCGTATTGCTTGATGAAAAACGAATTAACGAGACAGTTAACGTCATCGACGAATTCAATTCACTTGCATATGATTCAGTAGGAGTTGCCGAAGCGAAAGTGTATTCAACACAATTGTTATCGGATGATGAAAAGTCGGCTATATCTTCCGCATTTGCGGCTAAAGTGGGCAAGCTTTCATTACGTATCGAAAATGTAATTGATCCAAGTCTAATTGGGGGCATCCGCCTGCAAATTGGAAACAGGATCTATGACAGTAGCTTAAGTGGTAAACTAGAGCGTCTGAAAAAAGATCTTATTGGATCGTAAATCTGAGATTTGAGGGGTGACAAACATGAGCATCAAAGCTGAAGAAATCAGCGTTCTCATAAAACAGCAGATTGAAAATTATCAATCTGAGATGGAAGTAAGCGATGTTGGTACTGTTATCACGATTGGTGACGGTATCGCTCGTGCTCACGGCCTCGACAATGTCATGGCTGGAGAACTTTTAGAGTTCTCAACTGGTGTTCTTGGTATGGCGCAAAACTTGGAAGCTAACAACGTTGGTATTATTATCCTTGGCCCATACACAGACATTAAAGAAGGCGATGAAGTACGTCGAACAGGTCGTATTATGGAAGTACCAGTAGGCGAAGAATTATTAGGTCGTGTTGTAAACTCATTGGGTATGCCAGTCGATGGTCTTGGTCCAATAGCAACTACGAAAACACGCCCAATCGAAAGCCCTGCACAAGGCGTTATGGCACGTAAATCAGTTCACGAACCACTTCAAACAGGTATCAAGGCAATTGATGCACTTGTACCAATCGGTCGTGGACAGCGTGAGTTAATTATCGGTGACCGTCAAACAGGTAAAACAACTGTTGCGATCGATACGATTCTTAACCAAGCAGATCAGGATATGATTTGTATTTACGTTGCAATCGGACAAAAAGAATCAACAGTTCGTGGAGTTGTCGAGACACTTCGTAAAAACGGTGCACTAGACTACACAATCGTTGTAACAGCTTCGGCTTCACAACCATCTCCACTTCTATACCTAGCTCCATACACTGGAATTACAATGGCAGAAGAATTTATGTTTGCAGGCAAGCACGTTCTAATCGTTTATGATGATTTATCAAAACAAGCAGCTGCTTACCGTGAACTTTCATTACTTCTTCGTCGTCCTCCAGGTCGTGAAGCATACCCAGGTGACGTATTCTACCTACACTCACGTTTATTAGAGCGTGCAGCTAAGTTGAACGACTCACTAGGTGGCGGTTCAATTACTGCTTTACCATTCGTTGAGACACAAGCAGGCGATATTTCTGCTTATATTCCAACAAACGTAATTTCGATTACAGACGGTCAAATCTTCTTGCAGTCTGACCTTTTCTTCGCGGGTGTACGTCCGGCTATTAACGCTGGTCTTTCAGTATCTCGTGTTGGTGGTTCAGCACAAATTAAGGCAATGAAAAAAGTTGCGGGAACACTGCGTCTTGACCTTGCAGCATTCCGTGAACTTGAAGCATTCTCTCAGTTTGGATCTGCACTAGATGCATCTACACAAGCTCGTCTTGATCGTGGAATCCGTACTGTTGAAATCCTTAAGCAAGACTTAAACAAACCAGTTCCAGTTGAAATTCAAGTAACTGCATTATATGCACTTACACGTGGATTCCTAGATGATATTCCTGTTGTAGACATCTTGCGTTTTGAGTCTGAAATTGCAGCATGGTTACAAACAAACCACACAAATGTTTTAGATCATATTCGTCAAACAAAAGATCTTCCTAAGGATGAAGAGATGGCAGCAGCTATCAACGAATTCAAGAAGACGTTTGCTGTTACTGAGTAATCTCAACAACTGGACGCAAATCACGCTCAGGCGTATTTGATTGATCAAAAAAACAAAAGGTGGTGAATGACCTATGGGATCATTACGTGAAATAGAAAACCGCATAAAATCTACGAAAAAAACGAGTCAAATTACACGTGCGATGCAGATGGTATCTGCTTCGAAGCTGAACCGTGCGGAACTAAACTCAAAAGCATTTGTCCCATACATGGAGAAAATCCAGGAAGTGACGAATTCAATAGCTTCTGTTACAAGTGATGGGCATCCAATGCTTGTTAGTCGTCCGGTAAAGAAAACCGCTTATATCGTTATAACTGCAGACCGTGGACTTTGCGGTGGGTACAATAGTAACGTGATACGTGCAGTTTCTAACGTGATTGCGGAACGTCATTCATCAGAAGATGATGTCGTTATCTTCGCAATCGGTCGTAAAGGCTATGAGTTTTTTACAAAACGTGGATTCAACGTCATAGAAAGTGTAATCGGCTTATCTGATCACCCGTCATTTGCTGAAATTAAAGAAATCGCAAGTAAAGCTGTTAGTATGTTTACGGATGGCACATATGATGAACTTCATATGTACTATACGCATTACATTAACGTTATTTCTAAAAAAGTAACGAGCACGAAGGTTCTTCCACTTACGGATATTGATTCAGGTAAAGAAAGTTCGGCTTATGAATTCGAACCTTCTGCTGAAGCAATCCTGAAAGTCCTTCTTCCGCAATACGCGGAAAGCTTAATCTTTGGTGCATTACTTGAAAGTAAGGCAAGTGAACATGCTTCAAGTATGACAGCAATGAAGAGTGCAACGGATAATGCTGGCGAGTTGATTGATTCGCTTACGCTTCAATTTAACCGAGCACGTCAAGCTGCGATTACACAAGAAATTACAGAAATCGTTGGCGGTGCAGCAGCACTAGAATAATACGTATCAACTTTTAATAAAAAACGATATATATAGGTAGTAAGACAGGAGGAAACAAAATGAACAAAGGACACGTTCTTCAAGTAATGGGTCCGGTTGTAGACGTTAAGTTTGCGAATGGTCAATTGCCTGGAATTTATAACGCATTGACTGTAACAATTGAACGTCCGAACACAGAGCCAGAAGTATTAACTCTTGAAGTTGCACTTCATCTTGGCGATGACTCTGTTCGTACAATCGCGATGTCTTCAACCGACGGACTTCAACGTGGATCAGAAGTAACAGACCAAGGTTCTGCTATATCTGTACCAGTTGGTAAAGTTACACTCGGTCGTGTATTCAACGTACTTGGTGAAGTAATTGACGAAGGTGAAGAAATCCCTAAATCAGAACGTCACGATCCAATTCACCGTGATGCACCTGTATTTGAAGAGTTATCAACATCTGTTGAAATTCTTGAAACAGGAATCAAAGTAGTAGATTTACTTGCACCTTATATTAAAGGTGGAAAAATTGGTCTATTCGGTGGAGCGGGTGTTGGTAAGACAGTTCTTATCCAAGAACTTATTAACAACATTGCATTAGAGCATGGTGGTATTTCTGTATTTGCGGGCGTTGGAGAACGTACACGTGAAGGAAATGACCTTTTCTTTGAAATGACGGACTCAGGCGTTATTAAAAACACAGCAATGGTATTTGGTCAAATGAACGAGCCACCTGGTGCACGTATGCGTGTTGCTTTGACTGGTTTGACAATGGCAGAATATTTCCGTGATGAAGAAGGCGCGGACGTTCTACTATTCATTGATAACATTTACCGTTATACACAAGCAGGTTCTGAAGTTTCTGCACTACTTGGTCGTATGCCATCAGCAGTTGGTTACCAGCCTACACTTGCAACGGAAATGGGTCTTCTACAAGAACGTATTACGTCAACAAACAAAGGTTCAGTAACATCAATCCAAGCGATTTATGTACCTGCGGATGACTATACGGATCCAGCTCCTGCAACAACGTTCGCTCACCTTGATGCTACGACGAACCTTGAGCGTAAACTTTCAGAGATGGGTATCTACCCAGCTGTTGACCCACTAGCTTCATCTTCTCGTGCATTGTCACCAGAAATTGTTGGTGCAGAACACTATAGTGTGGCGCGTGAAGTACAACAGACGCTACAGCGTTATGCTGAGCTTCAAGATATCATTGCAATCCTAGGTATGGATGAGCTTAGTGATGAAGATAAACTAGTAGTTGGACGCGCTCGTCGCATTCAGTTCTTCTTATCACAAAACTTCCACGTTGCTGAGCAGTTTACAGGACAAAAAGGTTCTTACGTTCCTGTTGCTGAAACAGTAAAAGGATTCCAAGATATTTTAGTTGGTAAATACGATCACCTTCCTGAAGATGCATTCCGTCTAGTTGGACGCATCGAAGAAGTTATCGAAAAAGCAAAAGGTATGGGTGTAGAGGTTTAATCTTTTGTAAAAAAGGTTAAAGACAACTATGCAATTAATATAAACACTACGATACGTATTCAGTTGACAATAAAATGTTAACTAAATAGAGTTTCAGCCTTCGAAGTACATGATGTACTTGTGCCGATAAAGTTCACAGTTTGTGGATCTTTTATCGGCCGACGAATGCAAATTTTCCAAGATGGATTCGTTTAGAAGGGACCAGGAGGGGAAAAAATGAAGACAGTAAAAGTCAATATCGTCACTCCCGACGGCCCAGTTGTTGAAACTGAAGCGAACATGATTATTGCGATTACCGAAGCGGGTGAATTGGGTATTCTTCCCGGTCATATTGCTATGGTCGCGCCGCTTCAAATCGGCGGCCTTCGTATACAAACAGAAAATAAAACACAAGTAGTTGCTGTTCATGGCGGCTTCATCGAAGTACGTCCTGATGTAGTAACGGTTCTTGCGCAAAGTGCAGAAAAAGCTGAGACAATTGATTTGGCTCGTGCCAAAGAAGCTGCAAAGCGTGCAGAAACAAAACTTAAGTCAGAACAAGACAAAGCTGATTTTAAAAAAGCTGAACTTGATTTGAAACGTGCAATGACTCGAATTAGCGTTTCTGAAATGAAGCTTTAGTTTTTAGAAGATAAATTATAAATTGGCAGAGGAAGCAGTTTCTTCTGTCTCTTTTTTTTTAGTATGGAAGGGAGTTCTCTTTATGAGTGGCATGTTTGGGTTCCATCCATTGCTAGCGATTGTTTCACATATTGTATTTATAGGACTGGCTTTTTACGCATTGCAAGCGGTCATGCCAGAAAAAATTATTCGCAAAAATCGTGTTATGCAAGCACAACTTTTATTTATATTTTTAAGTATTCTAATTGGAAGTGCCGTATCAAATTTCTTTCTTGAGATATCCTATTGGTCAGGAAGGTTACCAACGTTATTTGGATGATGCGATACTTGTCATCGCCGCTTATATAGAGAATTCTGTATGCGGGGCGATGACATGTAACTCACTTAGATAATTCAAAGTGTAGGAATGAAGCCCATCATGAGAAATAGTACTATGGGATGACACCAAACGCCAAAAGCATACATAATATAGACTACATTGGCTTAAGCAGAAAAAAGTATGTATTGAACTTGTTTAATAAGCTTGTACACTGTAAAATTATATATGTTTTTGTTCCTATTAAATGACATCGAACTACTTAATATGACTATAAATTGAATGCACTGTCTTTGGATATAACTTGGAACTCGGAGGGGTTTATGTTGGAAAAAATAATTATTAAAGGTGGCCGCGTACTAAATGGTACTGTACGCGTTGAAGGTGCTAAAAATGCCGTGCTACCCATATTGGCTGCTGCATTACTAGCATCAGAAGGTGTGAATATTGTTCGTGACGTACCGAATCTTTCAGACGTTGGGACAATCAACCAAGTCTTGAAAAGTCTAAATGCGAAAGTGGATCATACACCTGAGCTGAATCAGGTGATTATTGACTCGACTGAGCAATTATCAGATGAGGCACAATTTGAATATGTACGAAAAATGCGTGCATCCATTCTAGTAATGGGCCCTTTACTAGCTCGCAATGGCTTTGCACGAGTTGCTCTTCCTGGTGGATGTGCAATTGGTTCACGTCCAATCGATCAGCACTTAAAAGGTTTTGAAGCTATGGGAGCGGAAATTTCGTTCGGTCATGGACACGTAGAAGCTAAGGCTGAAAATGGACTTAAAGGTGCAAAGATTTATTTGGACTTTCCAAGTGTTGGCGCTACGGAAAATATTATGACTGCCGCAGCACTAGCGAATGGAATTACGTTTATTGAAAACGCAGCAAAAGAACCTGAAATCGTTGATCTTGCAAACTTTATTAACGAGATGGGTGGAAAAGTTGTAGGAGCAGGTACGGATACGATCCGTATTGAAGGCGTCTCGAAATTATATGGTACAACTCATCATATTATACCTGACCGTATTGAAACAGGAACATTTATGGTAGCAGCTGCAATAACAGGCGGCGATGTTATCATTGAAAATGCTGTTCCTGAGCACAATGCTGCCCTTATTTCTAAAATGGGGGAAATGGGCGTAGTGATTACAGATTTGGATGAGGGCGTACGTGTTACTGCCAAACATCCTTTGAAGTCTGTGGACATAAAAACAATGCCACACCCTGGATTCCCTACAGATATGCAGTCACAGATGTTGGCACTTATGCTTACATCTTCAGGAAATGGTATTCTGACAGAAACTGTTTTTGAAAACCGATTTATGCATGTTGAAGAATTTCGACGGATGAACGCGTCTGTAAAAATTGAAGGCAGATCTGTTATTGTAGAAGGCCCTTCTAATTTACAAGGTGCCGAAGTTGCTGCGACAGATTTACGCGCAGCTGCTGCACTCATTTTAGCTGGACTTGTTGCAGAAGGCATTACTCGGGTAACTGAGTTATCGCATCTTGACAGAGGCTATGTGAATTTTCACGGGAAATTAGCGGCTTTAGGAGCCGATATCGAACGCGTTTCTCCTGAAACACAAACTGAAAAGTCAGCACAACTCGTATAATCTACACGTTAAGGTGTTAAGTAGAGACACAACTTATTTGTGGGCTTGTCGCATTCGCTACACGCTCGCATTTAAATTGTGTTGCTTTACTTAGCACCTTTTTTTTGCGTGCATAAAAAGAATTGAAAATCATATATTTTAGCATGGGAAAACTATGGATCGCCTTAATCGCTACGTTATTGTTACTTTATTATGTACCAATTTTATTGCACAAGGCTCCTGAGACCGTAAGCGTGCCAAAAGAAGGAGAGGTAGAGCTAGAGCTATGTCAGGTTGCGATTACTGTGATCGGGTTGGACGAGCCAGTTCCACTCGAAGAGTATGTCAAAGGAGTCGTTTCAGCGGAAATGCCGGTTTCATTTCATGAAGAAGCACTAAGAGCGCAGTCGATTGCTGCACGTACGTATGCGCTTAGGCAAACAGATTATGGAAAGAAGCCTATCGCAGCGGATGTTTCCGCTCAAGTCTACTCGAGTGAGGAGAAAAGAAAAGAACGTTGGGGGAAAAGTTTTGCTCGTAATGAAAAGAAAGTTGCCGAAGCCGTTGATTCAACAAAGGGAGAAACAATTGTCTACGGTGAAGAAATGATTTCAGCAATGTTTTTTTCGACTTCAAATGGGAAGACTGAAACTGCACACAACTTTGGTGGGAATGATATCCCTTATTTACAAAGTGTAGAAAGTCCAGGAGAAGAGAATGTGGCCCCGACCTATAATAGAGAGTTACAAATGTCCCTAGAAGAATGGAACGCTGCTCTAGGGCAACAATGGAACACAGAGATGTTCAAGTCGCTTCAACTCGTTCGAAACCCTACCGGCCGAGTCCAAAAAGTAGTGTCCACGGGATTCGAGTCAAATGGCAGAGAGATGCGTGAACGTTTAGGACTAGCATCGACAGATTTTGATATTGCATATGATGTGACAAACCGTATTGTGCAAGTAAAAACGACCGGATATGGGCATGGTGTAGGTATGAGTCAGTATGGCGCCGAGGTATTTGCTCAGGAAGGTTGGACAGCAGAAGAAATTCTACTACACTATTATTCAGGTACGACAATAAAAAAATTTACTTCCCTTGATTCAAAATGTTTAAAAACCCCTTAACTTGCAAACAATAGCAAGTGAGGTGATGATTATGCGAGAAGAAAAACCGAAAGCCCCTTCTCAGAATAAAAAGAATGCACAGACAAAAAGTTGGTTTTGGCCTGTAATCTATTCCAGTATCGCAATTGTTTTTGTAGGCATGATCTGGGGGTATAACGCACTTATAAAAGAAGATGCCCCAGGTTTGGCAGGCGATACAGTGAACGGTAAACCAGATACGGGCAATCTAATTGTTGAGACGGCAGCTCCCAAGGAAGTTATCAAATTTCCATTTGCCGAAGCACTTTTAGACGATGTCGCTATTATTCAGGACTACTACGATGCCGAAGCAGACGAAGCGGATCGGGAGAATGCACTACTAGTTTTTAATCAATCGTATGAAATGAATACCGGCGTCTCGGTATCGATTGAGGGCAAACCCTTTGAAATCGTTGCTGCAATGAGTGGAACCGTTGAAGAGATTATTTCAGATCCTTTCAAAGGAAATGAGATTATCTTGACGCATGCGGACGGACTACAAACCGTTTACGGTTCAGTAACTGGAGTTCTTGTTCAACAAGGAGACGAAATTATTCAAGGACAAGCCCTTGGCACCGCGACTGAAAATGAATGGAATCCCGCAGCGGGCGTTCATCTTCACTTCCAAGTGCTAGCAGATGGTGTTGCTGTCAATCCCAACTTGTATTTAGTATTTTAAAACACTTTTGAGTATTCAGTTCGCTCATGCCACTCCAATGTCGTTATGGGGTGGCCTTTTTTATTGTGAATTGCATTGCCGCCCGCATATTCTCCTGAATTGTCACATAAGATGAAACAAGATTCTGAGCTGACAGGAAAGGAAGAGGGCGTGCACGAGCAAATTAGGAGGCGATGCGTGCGCCTCGGTGAGTTATTGTTGGAAACTGAGGTTACTGTACGTGTACTGGCAAAAGCAACGGGCTATTCAAAAAGCACGGTTCATAAAGATTTGACAGAAAGACTACCGAATGTCGATACGGCCTTGGCAGAAGACGTTGCAAAAATCCTTGCATACCACAAATCCGTCAGACACTTAAGAGGAGGGGAAGCAACTAGAATAAAGTGGATGAATGAAACAAGGAGTATGAAAGGAAATCAGGGTGCCAGGTAGAATGGCGCCCTGATTTTATTTGGCAATTAAGACCTAATCATGATAGAATGATTAGTTAAGAGAGTCTTTTTGGGTACATACTATTATAATGCGAAATAAACTTATTAATCGAAAAAATCATTCGTTTTGAATACATAACTCGTAGGTAATGCACAAGTTGGAAGGGGAAAAGGGAATAATGTTTGCTAAAGATATCGGCATCGACCTTGGCACAGCCAATGTACTTATTCATGTTAAAGGAAAAGGAATTGTTTTAAATGAACCGGCGGTCGTTGCGCTCGATAAGAGAAACAACAAAGTGCTCGCAGTTGGTGAAGAAGCGTATAGAATGGTTGGGAGAACCCCAGGAAATATTGTAGTAATCAGGCCAATGAAGGACGGAGTAATTGCGGACTTCGACGTTACAGAATCAATGCTAAGCCATTTTATTAATAAATTAAATGTAAAAGGTTTCTTTACCAAACCTCGAATTCTAATTTGTTGTCCCACAAACATAACAACCGTTGAACAAAAGGCGATTCGTCAAGCGGCTGAAAAATCTGGCGGGAAGAAAATATACTTAGAAGAAGAACCGAAAGTTTCTGCAATTGGTGCAGGAATGGACATTTTTCAACCAAGTGGAAATATGGTTATTGACATTGGTGGAGGAACTACGGATGTTGCTGTCCTATCGATGGGAGATATTGTTACCTCTGAATCGATTACGATAGCGGGCGACACATTTGATAGCGATATCACACAGTATATTAAACGTGAATATAAACTACTTGTTGGTGAACGCACAGCTGAAGATATAAAGGTACATGTTGGAACTGTGTTTCCAGGTGGCCGAAAAGAGGAAATGGACATTAGAGGCCGTGATATGGTGAATGGCCTTCCTCGAACGATCACGATAAACTCAGCAGAAATTGGGGAAGCGCTGAAAGAATCGGTATATATTATCGTTCAAGCAGCAAAAAATGTACTTGAAAAGACACCGCCTGAACTTTCGGCGGATATTATAGATCGCGGCGTATTTTTAACAGGCGGCGGCGCATTGCTACATGGTATTGACCAGCTATTGGCAGAAGAATTAAAAGTACCTGTCTTTGTTTCTGAAAATCCATTGGACTGTGTTGCAATTGGAACAGGGATATTATTGGATAACATAGGAAAAGTAAAAATTCGAAACTAATAGTGGACTAGAAAGAGGGCAATTATATGTTCCGTGGATTCTATACAGTAGCGTCAGGAATGATTGCACAACAAAGAAAAACTGAGCTTTTAACGAACAATATGGCAAATGCAAACACGCCTGGCTTTAAAGCAGATCAATCTGTTGTTCGGTCATTTCCAGAAATGTATTTGTCAAACATCAACACGACAAAAATACCGACTGAGCAGGGCTTGAATAGTAAAGGTGCAAGGCCAATTGGTGCGCTATCAACGGGTGTGTATATACAAGAAACATTGCCGTTGTTTACACAAGGACAACTTCGTGAAACACAAATTCCAACGGATGTCGCGCTGGTTGACGGAGTTCTTCCAACGGATGTAGACACCGGTATTTCAGGAGCAATCTTTTTTACGGTTGAAAATGAAAATGGCGGTCAGATGTATACGAAAAATGGAAACTTCGTCTTAGATGCACAAGGTTTCCTCACAAGCCCGACAGGTCATTATTTACTCGACACGAACGGTCAACGCATTCAACTTCAAAACGATGATTTTGAAGTTACAAACCAAGGTGATATCGTTGAGGGCAATGCAGTTACAGCAACACTTGGAATTGCTTACTCAGGACGACCAGATACACTTCTAAAACAAGGGAATGGCATGTTTGTTACAGAAGATGGTGAAAACCTTGCGGACGCAGGAGCGACTCCGGGTGTGACCTATTCAATGCAACAAGGGTTTCTGGAAGGTTCGAATGTTGATGCAGCTCGGGCAATGACAGATATGCTTACTGCATACCGTGCGTTTGAAGCCAATCAAAAGGTCCTTCAAGCTTATGATCGAAGCATGGAAAAAGCAGTAAATGAAATTGGACGTATCTAATTTCCAGTTGCATAGAATTGGATGGAAACTCGTTGAACTAGAGGTCGAAAGGAGAATCGTTTTATGCTACGAACGATGATTACAGCTACAAATACGATGAATCAACTTCAAAATAAACTAGATGTAATTGGAAATAATCTAGCAAACTCGTCGACACATGGTTTTAAGGCAAGTGAAGCAAGCTTTCAAGAACTGCTCTACCAACAATTTAACAACGACAAAGCAGATAATGCTCCGCGCCAATCTCCACTCGGAATTCGATACGGTTCTGGTTCCTATATGGGACAAGCCCAAGTGAACTGGAAAGTGGGCGGACTGCAAGAAACAGGTAGACAACTGGATTTTGCCTTAACGAAACCTAAACAATACTTCAACGTCATCATGCCAGGTGAACAAACGGCTTACACACGTCAAGGGTCATTCTACGTATCACCAATAGAGAACGGTCAGTTGATGCTTGTAACTGGCGATGGCTATCCTGTGGCAGATGCAGAGGGCCTTCCAATTACGTTTGATGACGATGTACAAACGTATTCGGTCGCTGGGAACGGCAGTCTACAAATAACTTACAACGATGGTACAGTCAATACAATCGATCCAGGAATCACATTAATTGAACGTCCAAATCTAATGGAACACATTTCGGACACGTACATTGGATTGCCTGCCAACTTAGCTGATTTAGGCGTAACGCCTGCTCAAGTCGTTCGAAATTTGAATGGAGCGGAAAGAACCGAAATCGCCCTTCAAAACAGCATGCTTGAAGGTTCAAACGTTGATTATCAGAAAGAAATGACTGATCTCATCACAGTCCAGCGGAATTATCAATTTAATGCACGATCAGTCACATTAGCTGATCAGATGCTTGGTTTGATTAACGGCATTCGATGAGATTTGCGTAGGGAGTATTCATTATGAATAATAAAACCAAATTAGATTCACAATTAAAAGAAACACCTGAACCAGTAAAGCCGACATCACGTGCAGAGCGTAAGAAAATTAAAAGCGAGAACAAAGAGGCTGGCGTTAAAAGGACGTTTTGGGTACAAATTCGTATGATACCTATTTGGTTACGCGTTGTTTTAGTTGCCCTTTTGCTTGCAGGCGCGATTGCACTTGGTGTAACAGTTGGCTATGGCTATTTAGGTGATGGAAATCCCGCGGATGCGCTAAAAAAGGATACATGGATCCATATACTTGATATCATTCAAGGGAAAGAGTCATAATGACTCTTTCATTTTATTTTAATGGCAATTCGTATGATTCATTTTAATAATTGGATTTGTTAAATAATAATGTTGATAGGTGATATTACACAATCGTGTCGTTGATTTCCGTTTCAGACCCGAAAAGCGGAAAGATGAAGTGCAATCTTTCCCTGAAGTGCGGAAAGATAAAGTTCAATCTTTCCCTGACGCGTTCCGGAGGGCAGCCGGTGGACCAACCCGTTGTTGTTTCACCTGACCTGCTGTCCTCCCGGAGTCGCCGTCTTCCACTTCAATCAACTAAGATTGTGCTAATCGTATGATTGCTCCACTCTGATTACTGCATTAACCATGAAGTAAAACGAACTAGCGCAGAAGCGACAAGTGTGAGCCGAAGTAGTAAGACCGACAGTGAACTTTCTGACGGGCTTACTACGGGAGGCCATCACAGAGCGCCGCAGCGATATTTTCACGACGTACGCTTCACTCGACAAATAGTGTACAATTTCTTTATTAACTTCAAAAGATTTATTTAACATACCAAATGATTTAAATATAAAAGAACTTTCAGGAGGTTGGACATGTTAACAGTAGACCAAATTCAGAAAATCTTACCGCATCGTTATCCGCTTCTTATGGTAGATAGAATTCTTGAACTTGAAGAAGGCAAACGTGCAGTCGGTATTAAAAATGTAACAATCAATGAAGAGTTTTTTAACGGTCATTTTCCTGGTTATCCAGTTATGCCCGGAGTGCTTATTGTCGAAGCGTTGGCACAAGTATGCGCAGTTGCGTTGCTTCACAAAGATGAAAACAAAGGTCGAATTGGCTTTTTTGCGGGAATCGATAATTGTCGTTTTAAACGGCAAGTGACTCCTGGTGATACGTTGCGTTTGGAAGTTGAAATCACACGACTTCGCGGTGCGATCGTTAAAGCAAAAGGGATTGCAACTGTAGAAGGCGAAATCGCATGTGAGGCTGAGATAACATTGGCGTTAGGTCCTGTTGTTGAATCTGAAGCTTAAATTTGCACAGTACAGGATAATTCGATAAAATTGAATTTCAAAGCACGTGTTTTTACTAGTAGGAGGTTTAATTAAACAATGTATACGAATCTTTCCCCAAATTTAAAAATCAGCATAACAAGGTCAATTACACAGACCTTCGAACAATATATGAGTGATATTGCATGGAGTGAAGACAAGTTTCGGATTGAAGACTTCATTGCAAGTTGGCAACAATATATTACGACGAAAGCGTTATGGTATTCAGAAATTCCGAATGAAATAAAGTATGATTCTGAATTTCATGAAGAGCTCGCTGAACGCATTAACGAAATAATTTCAAGAGTTCTTCAAGACCCACCAACGGATGAGCAAATCGCCAGAATTCAGAAAACTCAAGAGGAACTTGGGACACACTATGAGTATGACTGTAAAGCACAGGCCTCATACGTCGAAGAATTGCTAAAAAATGTGAATAAATAATTTGATGGATAGTTCCCTCCTTTTCGACCAACCTAGAACGTATCATACAGACTTGTATGATAAACGGCTTGTGGAAAGGAGGGAATCAGTTCATGTTAAAAAAAGCGATACCGCTCGTTATTATGTCGGGTCTCGTACTTGGTGCCTGTGGTATGGATAAAACAGTCCCCAACAATAACGAAACTCCGATGGAAAATGTAGATGATCGTAATAAAGACTGGACACCAAAAGTGAACGACGATCGACAAGGTGGACCCAATTTAGACGGAATCGACAAGAGTGATGACATGAATGGGAACGGCGTTATTAATGATGGAACTGGAACTTCTCCTAATGAATCCATTATTGAGAACCGCGATGGTACGACTCCGGATGATTCGATGAAAGACACTAAGAATCCGAATGGTCCAGACGAAACAAATATGGATAACAACCTAAACAACCGCTAACCGCAAGCCAAAAAAAACCGCTTCCAGCAATGGGAGCGGTTTTTCATTTGGATAAATTTTTAAAAGAAATAGAAAAAGGATTTCGTAAACAATTATTTCTCTACATCTTTAGTTATTGCTAAATCTTTTTTAAGTCGAGGTCGCGAACGCATATCGGATTCAAATCGTTTTTGTAAATCCTGTCCTTCAAGTCCTTCTCCCAATAACTCTTCAAGCAATTGCTCAGCGTATTGAGAGCGGGCACGTTTGAGTCGCCCTTTCATTAGAACCGAAATGCGGTTGCCTATTTGCTTAACCGCGTCTACAGCAACCAAAAAGGCAGCAGGTTCGTTCTCTGGATAAGAAATAACCACTTTCACTTCAATTGGATTTTCCGCATGCATCCATCCTTCAAACGTCTCTTTGTATTTTTGATCAATAAACATCTCCAGAATCCACATATGATGGCTATTTTCTTGATTAATGATAATTCCATCAATGAGTGGAAAATCTTGAACTTGATTGTCATGGGAAACGCTAACAGACAACATCTTGAACGTTTTCATTCTGTTCACCCCTCATTCTAGTTATAACAAATCATTTGTTACTGATTATACCATAGCACTTCAAATTCAAAACAATTTTCGTTAGATGTCAAGTTTGAATTATCTGAATTTGCCAGAATGTCACTAAGGTAACGCGGATAAGCTTTTCGATGAACAAGGAATTCCAAGCTGAATCCAAATTTAAAATATGGGGCCAAAATACCGTTAATAAATGAAAAGTCCCGTTTTGCCAGAAACTGTCGAACGAAGTAAGATGAATGCATTCCAACTGAAAGGAGGGGAGAAATTGAATCAAGTTGCGCTTGTAGGCCGGTTAACGAAAGATCTTGTCCTTCGAAAAATATCCGAAGGGCGCATTCAGACTAGTTTTGTGATCGCTGTAAATCGAAACTTCAAAAACACAAAAGGCGAAATCGAAACGGATTTTGTACTTTGTACAATGTGGGGAAAAACAGCGGAAAATGTAGCAAAGCATTGTGGAAAAGGTTCGTTGATTGGCGTAGGTGGAAGAATCCAGTCGCGAACATATGAAAGGGAGGATCGCAGCCGAGTATACGTAACGGAAGTCGTCAGTGAGAATGTTCGTTTTATTTTGACGAAACCGCGAAGTAATGACAATCTCTATTCTGAATCAGAAGTAGTAAAAGGAGAAGCTGAATCCGTAGGTGAACATTTTAAACTTCCAAAGAAAGAAAAAGAAGAATTACCGATTTATTAGCATAACGAACTTTCGTGAATCGTGAAAGGAGTGAGATGAAAAGTGGACAAGCACAGATACATAACTCGATGGGGGATCGGTTCGTATCGCGCTAAGTGATTGAATGATACGTAGTGAAACAGCAGTAAATTAAGAAGTGAAACCTGATTAAACACCTTGGGATGAAGACCGCTCATCAAAAGGAGTAACGTGTTTACAAAAAAACATTCGATTAGGAGGAGTTTCAAAATGGGACAAAATGATATAGAGCTAAGAAGGTTGGAAGCTCAAATGGAACAACTTATTCATATCGTTGGTAATTTGAACAAACGCATCATTCAGCTCGAGTACAAAGAAAGTCAGAGGATAATTTTCACGAAAAGAGTACCGAAAGTGAAAAGCGTATAAAAAAGACCCCAGAAGTTCTCTGAGGTCTGTCTCGAAATTATGTTATCGGTCAAAGGATAACAGGTCATTGATTTCTGTATCAGATAACTCTGTTAGCCACTGAGTAGATTGGATAAGATCATCGGAAAGTGCTGCTTTAACTTCAAGCATTTTATCGATTTTTTCTTCAATCGTCCCGATTGTCACAAACTTATGCACATGGACAAACTTCGTTTGCCCAATCCGATAGGCTCTATCGGTTGCTTGATTTTCCACAGCGGGATTCCACCAACGATCTGCGTGAATTACGTGGTTTGCTGCAGTCAAATTTAACCCCGTACCTCCCGCTCGTAGAGATAAGATAAAGATTGGAAATTCGCCTTCTTGAAAGGCTTCCACAAGCAGATCGCGCTGTCCTTTAGGCATACTCCCTGTTAAGAAGGGTACTTCGATGCCATGGAGTTCGGATAGGCATTGTCTTATTAGTTGCCCCATGCCGATATACTGTGTGAAAATAATGCATTGTTCCTCATTTTCCACAATTTCCGCTGCCATAGACACGATTCTGTTGAGTTTGTCAGACCGAGTAATCATTTGTTCAGCCGGTGCCATTGGTTCTTTTAGAAAGAGAGCTGGATGGTTACATAACTGTTTAAGCCGGCTGAGCATCTTTAAGATGAGGCCTTTTTTCTCGAAGCCCGAAAGTGTCTCTAATTTAAATTTTGTCTCTTCAAGGAAACTTTCGTACAAAGCAGCCTGTTCAGTCGTTAATGGACAGTATTCATTCTGCTCAAGCTTTTTAGGTAAATTCAACTGTAAATCCGAATCGCTTTTTGTTCTGCGTAAAAGGAACGGTTGAATTTTAGCACGGAGCTTTCGTTTATCAATTTCAGAGTCATCGCGCTCAATCGGGATAATAAAGTTATCTGTAAATCGTTTAAAGTTGCCGAAATACCCTTTATGGATAAAGTCAAAAATTGCCCACAGCTCAGACAGGCGGTTTTCAATCGGTGTTCCTGTAAGGGCGATATGATGTTGGCCACGTAACTTCCGAATGGTACGTGATTGCTTTGTTTGCATGTTTTTTATGTTTTGTGCTTCATCTAGAGTAATGCTCGTAAAGTTAATTTCAGCTAAAAGTTCTCCGTCCTGTGAAGCGGTTCCGTACGTTGTGAAAACAACATCGGGTTGTACGCGATTAAGCAACTCGGAAAATTCTTCTCCTTTTTCTCGAGTCGGCCCATAATGTGTATGAACGGTAAGGGATGGTGCGAATCGTTCAATCTCCTTTTGCCAGTTCCCTAAAACACTCGTTGGACAAATAATGAGTGAAGGCGTAGTGGCCTCGGGGCGTGCATGGATTTTCAACAAATAGGCGATCAGTTGGACGGTTTTACCGAGTCCCATATCATCAGCCAAACAAGCACCAAACTGATTGTCGCGCATGAAGACAAGCCAGTCGAATCCAACTTCTTGATAAGGACGAAGCTCAGCTTTCAAGTTCTCGGGAATACCCGTCGATGGCAGTCCTTTCTTTTCGGAAAGCATTTCCATATAACCACGCAACGTTTGCTGCATTGTGAATTCAAAAAGTGGATCCTCGGGTTCCTCTTCGCTTTCAATAGGGACAATTTCTTCAGGTACGTCTTGGAATAAAAGGTCTTTTACAGTCCATTCACCCGCATCTGCACGGTCCATTAAATCACGAATCTTTTTCAACCAAAGGGGATCAATGTGAAACCATTCATCACCTGAACGAATGTATTCGCGGTTTTCATCGACGAGTTGGCGGAACGTTTCACGGTCAATCGAATTTCCAGCGAGGGAAAAATTCCAATCAAAGGACAAAACTTCATCTAGCCCTGTTGCGGAATTGTAGGATTGAACACTGGCGTTTGTGCGCACACGTAATTTGGATTCTGTAATTGTCTTCAACCAGGCAGGTAAAATAACAGGGTACCCAAACGATTGAAGCAATGGCAAATCTTCTTGAATGAATATGCGAACTTCAGGGTCTGACATTGAAATAGAAAGGAAACTTTCACTAGAATCGACTGCAATCGAGTGTAGAAATGAGACCATTTCGGATTGCCTTTTCACGATATCTGTAGCATGTGGTTTCCACTTTTCAGGCAAGGCTTCACCTATAGGAGCGTTGACTTTTCGCACAGCAGGCGTCCAGTGACGACCACGCTCGCCGATAATTACAGATTCTAGAAGCCATTCCGTGTCTGTATCCATTTCAGGTTCCGTTAAACGGAAAGCAACTTGGACTGGGATGGACGAGATTGTGTCACCAGGCCATCCGTACTTACGTAAATGTGGCAACAGGCCTGGAAGTTGGTCAGGTCGTATCGACGATTCCGATAGTTTCCCTAGGATGGCTAATCGAATCATTGCAGCGACATCTTCAGAAATCCCCGCTTTATCCAAATCAATTGCAATGCCCTTCTCATCTATTTCTACATAGTTCCATAGGGCAGGATCACTCCAAGCTGTGGCAGTGTTCCGAATGGTTGTTAGTTTCTTTATATCATCAGAGGAATAGCCCTCGAACTTTACGTAAGGATGGGTTTCTGGAAAAACAGACAGGAGTTGATCTGCACGTAAAAAAACATGCTCTTCATTCGTCTCTGAAAGAAGGCCGAACAACATACGCTCGTCATTAAAAAACAAATAAGAGACAAGTTCGTCAGGCTTAATGATCAATCCATTATTATCAGAAGCCCCGATGGAAAAAGATCCATTATCGGTAGAGTTGATTTCAAGTTGTAGTAGACGTTCTAATGTAAAGGACTCAGTCATAAATTCAAATTTCCTTTCTCCATCTCTTCCATAAGTGCCCGCAATCTACGGTTTTTCGTGCGAACCGCGTCGATGTATCGATTCCAAAAATCGGCTTTCCCGCTTTTTTTAGCGCCGGCTTTCATTTTTTTGAATACTTTAACGGCGCGTCGATAGCTTTGCCTGTTTTTTTCGTTGATAAAGACGGCTGCGTACGTATGAAGTAATGGCAAAACAGCAGCAGGGTCGTTTAACAATGCTACTTTTAATCCTCCAGCCTCTGCTAACTCATAAGAAACATTGTATCTATGCATTAAGGCTGCCCATTCTTTAAAGCGTTCGCGTTCAACAAGGAAATCGGCATAAACGTCCAGTCCGGCTTGGCCGTAAAAAGAAAACATACTTTCACGGTCCGCTTCAGGAAAATCAGTTGCCTCAAGTAATCCATCAATTTTACGTACGAAAGAGGGACGCTTTGAAAGTGGCACATGCTGCGCTAAATAGTCTCCGATAAAGGGAAGTAAAGAACGCATAATAATTTCCAGTGAATCAATTCGGTCATCACTTTCTGCAAAATCAGCAAGAGCTAACCAATTCGAGAAGTTTTCAGCGTCCACATGTTGAACGGTTTCAGTGAGATTTGCATCTTCATCTTGAAGCAGTTGGAAAAAAGCAATCAAAACATGCGATTCCTGTTCATCGGAACTCTGAAGAATCTCCAGTTCAGCTTTCCTTAATGGGTTTTCAGTAAACAGGTTTTGCCAAAAGGATTTATATATTTGAAAGCGTTGTGGGAACAGTCCAGTGTGTGAAAGCGTGAATGTTCGAACCATAACTTGCAACTCTTTATGAAAAGCATCCGTTTGGAAAAGGCGCGGCTTTGAAGAAATCGCAACAACGCTATCTAACAGTTTGCCCAGTTGGTCTGTTATCCAATTCTTAACGTACCACTTCCCATAGGAAAAGGAAGACGAATCGTCACCAAGATGCGCATAGACATAAGGCCAAGCGGCATCGAGTGCCTGCAATCTATAATACACATCGAATAATGGCTTCCACTCCCATTCGAAAGGGAAGAGCGGAATTGCTTTTTGTTCAATTAATGAAAACTTGTGGATAAATACAGCAGGGTTTTCCTCGAGTTCGATGGCTCGAATAGGCTGCATCAACTTAACTAACACGTCATTCCAAGAGCCAGGGGAACGATCCGCTATTTTTAGTACCATTTGTTCGGTTTCAATTCGGCGCCATTCATGAAGCCAGTCTGTTAATGAATGATGCTGTAAATATAAGTGGAAAATAACTGCGATTCGATGCGAACACCATTCATTGTATCCGCAACTGCAGGATGTGTTCATAGTAGCAAAGAAGAGATTAACGTCTACGGTATCGACGCCACGAATGGATGCGATCGCTGTATTTCTTGAAGCTTCGTACGTATATGAACTGACTGCGCCATTTCTAACAAGCGTAACTGCCCTTTGAACAAGGAGCGCTTCACTTGGTTCGTCAGGTCGTAATGAGTGTTTTATTTTATTCATAAGTTCTTCTATTTCACCTTCGTGCAAATAGGAAACACGTTCTACAATCATGTGCATCCGACCACTCTCCTTAAAAAGCATTCCTTCTATTATACAACTTTCAAGCCGAGTACGGAAATGAGAGGCTTATGTTTACTGAAATAAAGCATCTATTTAGTCATGGAACGTAAAAACTAGAGTCCTAAAGATACTGGTGTTTGTTAAAAAAATATTTATTAGATAAGTTAAAAGATTCACACAACTGTTGAAAATGTGATAGAATAGTAATAAGCTTTCATAGTGAAGGGAGAGAAGAAAAATGCTTTCTGTCCAGCGGATGACCCCGTTTTTTACAAGTCAAAAAGATTATCGGCTTCGGCTGGTATTTGCCTATCAGTACTTTTCAATCATTAAAGGTGGAGAACTCTTTCATTTTATCCCCGCTGAAGGTAAAGAAATTATCATTAACATGAAAAGTTTACAAGTTGAAAATCTCGGAGAGGTGTTTGTTTTTCAACGAGGGAATCGTTTCATTCGATTACCACTTTATCAACTACTCCTTATTTCGGATCTTCACACGCACTTAAATACGATAATGGAAGGGAGTGTTGATATGGAAGTAAAAGTGGATGTCAATCCAGTAGTAGAAGTCCCGTCCGAGGTAATTGAACTCATTGTGGTAATGGAGAAGGAAAATAGGGTGCGAATGATTGATTATGCGCTTGAAACAGGCAACAAACAACTATTTGTCGAACTGACGAAAGGGATGTAAACATTTTGAATAAGGAAAAATAAAAAACACCTATCGTTGAGATGTAAACGGTAGGTGTTTTTATGTTGCCCGGATTTAATATTGTTGTTAGATAAGTCTTGTCAACTCGTGAACACATGTAGGATAACAACGCATATTGTCGATCCGGTTAACCCGAAAATAAAATCTTGCCACGTTAGTCTATAATTTTCATTTTCCTTCATAAGAATCTACCCCTTTTGTCGATTTCCCGGGAAATAAAAGAGTTGGTGGTTGACAGATAGACCTCTTTTAATAAGGATGGACAAAAAGCTTACAAGTTAGTCATAAAGATTTTAGTTTGTAACTTAAACTTATCGATGCCTTTTATTGGCTTATACGTTACAAAACTCTAGTAATTTGGTAAGGTAAAGCTAGTGTCTTGAACGAGTCTTTCGTTGTTTGACTTTGTTTAATAATTATTTAGTAGAGAGGGATTGCAATTATGTTTGTTCATTTTAATTTTATGCATTTCCTTATGAATCCGGACGATTTAGCGAATAAGCTCAAATCCTCCTCATTTCGAGGATTTAAGTTGCAAGTTGTTTTGGTTTTCTTAATAGGTGTTGTCCTTTTTTCAATCCGTGAATTCTGGGGGATGGGGACAGAAGCGATGACCCCGTTGTTAACGACAATGAGTACAGCAGATTATACAATTGCTCGATTTGTATCTCTTTTTGCAACTGTTGGCTGGTCACTGATCTATATGTCGTTTCATTTCTTCGCTTTCGCTTATATCATAAGTTTGGTTGCGAATATACCTTATAAACATGTCCTACCACTGCAATTGCTAATGACAAGTTTACTTCTTGTCGAAAAGGCACTTGTTTTTATCGTGTTTGCAATGCAAGGCGCAACTGCCAGCGTGTCCTTTTTATCATTAGGCCCCTTGGCAATGACATTCATGGAAAACGACTTTTTGATTCTATTTTTTAATCAATTAACGTTAACTACTGCGGTCATCATTATTCTTCAATATAAATTTATTGCTACATATATAGAAGTTAATAATAAGGTGAAACTGCTTTGGGTGTTAATTGGCATTCATTTATTCCTAGCGGTACTAACCGCTTCCGTCGGCTTTATTCCACAAGAGGGCCTGTTTAACTATTTGACAGGAGGGGGTGTTGGAAATGAATAAGTTTCTAAATATCTCTGTGGCGATTGCAGTCAGCTCATTTCTAGCCGTCAATCTCTATTTATTGTTTGGTGAGAAAAGTATCATCTCTAAATCAGTCTATGTAAATGAGTACGAGCGTATGACAAGCGGCGAGTTTAGTAAACAACTCGAAAAAGAGGGGTTTATCGCACCAGTCGAAACGTACACCGTTTATGTAGGTGAAGAAGATACGGTAGACTCCTGGCTTGTAACTGAAGGGGATGTCGTACAAATCGGCGATGAACTCGCGATTTTAAATGTAGAACGTTCTGAAAGTCAGAAAAACATTTGGGAATCGGAATACGCTATATTAAAAGTGCAAGAAGCTGAAGTTGCACAAATGATTTTGGATCTGCAGTTGGAACGTACAGAAGCAAAAACGAACAGCGCAGCCAATTCCAATAAAACAGAGAACGTAACAGAAACAGCTGGAGAAACAACTGTTGAAGTTGGGTTGAATGTAGATGTGGGTGTAGACGTAGTAATGGACGGGGGATATGCGCAGGCGATTGCCACCGTTGAACAAGAATTGGCCGACATAAATCGGCAACTCGTTATTCTTGAGGCCCAACTTGCTCAAAATCCGTTGCGTCCGGCAATTATTAGCCCGGTCGAAGGGGTTGTTTCAAACGTAACCCGTTTCGGACCGACGCTTGCAATCGAAGTAAATAGTTCACAAAAAGAATTTTTAACGTACGCAGTGGAAAATGAATGGAAAGAACTTGAAACGGGCTTGCGTGTCCTTGTCCGCGACGAGGAAGCAGGAGATTTCATGGAAGGTACTGTGAAATCCGTTTCTACCGTGCCGGCCAAGGATGGCGAGGTACTCGATGCATTTAAAAAGCTTACGCCGGAGCCATTAAAATTAAAAAATCCGCTCGCCTATTACGAAGTTCGGATTCCGGTTGAAGTAGAACTCGACCTAATGCCATATGGACAGAAGCTCTATGGATCCGTCATACTCGACCATGCAGTGGATGCCGTCTCAGTTAAGAAAGACTGGGTATACATGAAAGACGTAGACGCAAAATACGTGACACTACTCGATGATTCTGGTCGTCCGGTTGAAGTAGAAGTAGTTACCCCGTTTGATTGGTTAGAACGAAGTGTACTTACAGAAGGTCCTCAATTAGGTGATGTAGCGATCGATGGACAATTCGTGCATTCATATGACTACGCACCGAGGGTTTTCATGCCGTTCCCTTCTTATATGCCGAAGAAAAATGAGTGGCGCACTTTTGGTTGGAGAAACTATTTGCGCTACATGACGATGAACTAACAGCAGCCCTACGAAAATTCGTGGGGTTTTTCTTTGTGGATTTTGAAATAGTGAGAAATATGGAGTGAAAGCACGAATATTCATAGAATAACAACTTAAGAAGACTAGCATTATGGTACAATAGAAGCATATAATAGAATATTTGGAAAAGGAGCGGACGATGTGGTTAAGAGATTGATAGCACTTTGTGTGGTATTAGCCATTGGATTGATAGTTGGTTCGAAAGAAGGGGTGGCATCCGACGAAACCAACAAGTACATCGGATTGCATGATCGAATCGTACAATTCTCTCAAACTGAAATTCATGAAGTAGATATGAAAGTATTCGTTCCTTTTGATAAACTAATGAAAAACCTGTATGCGGAAGTCACCTATGAAGATCAAATTTCCGCGACCAAAAACAGTCAGGTCATCGCCTATGAAAACGCAACGAAAATTACCTATTTGAATGGGGAGGAAATCGAAGGTGCTCCGCTCCGGGATATAGAAGGTCAATTGCATGCGGACCTTGCATTCGTTGTTAAAAGTTACGGATTTCACTTTGAATATTTTCCTGAATTTAATCTCTCAAGAATATTTAGCGATAGTTATAAAAGTCTAAAGGGAATCGAATACGAAAACCATATTAGGAAAACGCTGAAATTAGCGAAACCTTCGATTGGACTTCATGATCGTCTGTTGGGGTTTGCGAATGAAGATATCCGTTCCGTAAATGGCAAAATCGTTGTCCCATTCAATCAGTTAATGACTTATTTATACGCAGAAGTTAAACAAGGCGACACGATTCAAGCGACGAAAAACAAGCATGTGTTGTCGTACAATCAGAAAACGGGCGCAACCTTACTCGATGGCAATCCTGTAGCAGGTTCACCGATTTTTCCAATGAACAATACGCTGTATGTGGACATTGCATTCATTACGACGAGCTTTGGATTTCATTTTGACCATGTACCTGAAGTAAATGTATTTCGTATCTATAGCGACACCTACAAAAGTTTAAGAGGAACCGCTTACGCGAATCATGTACAACTATTAAAACAACCGGTTGTCCCAAAACCCATTCCGAAACCGGCCCCAAAACCTGTTCCGCCAGTAAAAGCATCGAAAGCAACTGTCTATTTAACTTTTGACGATGGACCAAATCCTATCACTACTAAAAATGCAGCAATCTTAAAAAAATACAACGTGCAGGGGACGTTTTTCTTCCTTGGCAAACAGATGAATGCATATCCTGGAATCGTAAAGGAAATCGCAAAAGAGGGCCATTATATCGGGTCGCATAGTATGACGCACGAGAAGAACAAAGTGTACGCTTCTTCGACTTCTTTTATGAATGAAATGAAGGGCGGTTCGACACTCATTCATAAGTTAACGGGCAGTAACCCTACGCTGATTCGTGTCCCGTATGGCAGCCAACCACATGTCACGCCTTCAATGGTAAACGAGATGAAAAAGAACAAACTTAAAATGTGGGACTGGGATGTAGACTCTAACGATTGGCGTTATTCGGATAAACAATATGTGGAAATTGCGCGGAATGTTCGTAACGGAGTGAATCGAGCATATAATTCAGGCGATCGAGACATCGTCGTTCTCCTCCACGATCGTTCGCAAACGGCGATTGCTTTACCACATATTATTGAGTGGCTACTGAAAGAAGGATATACGCTCAAAACGTATGATCCAGCGCATCATGTCGTACAAAATTTTCATAGAAATTCTGGATTGTAACAGTGAAGCCGCCTATTGTGGGTGGCTTTATTTTGGTTTTAAAGGCAGGAAGTGTAAACCTTCATCCCTAAGAGCCGTTCAATCCTGTATAATTAATTGTTAGAGTTCGTGTAAAAGGGGTTTATTGGATGGAGTCAAATAAATTACCAGCAACGATTACAATGCTAGCGGGATTTCAATGGTTGTTTTTTATGTTTGCCAATACAATTGTTATTCCGATTTCAATAGGAAATGCGTTTGAGTTAGAGCAAATTGAAATTGTCTCTGCCATTCAACGCTCCTTTATATTCACAGGAATTGCCTGTATCTTACAAGGTTTTGTAGGGCATCGATTGGCATTAATGGAAGGGCAATCCGGTCTGTGGTGGGGAGTTCTTTTAAGTTTGGGCGCTACTGCGACTACGTTGAACTTGGAATTGTCGACAATCGGTGGAAGTATTGCCGTTGGAGTCATCATTTCAGGCGTGTTGGTTACCGTTTTTGGCCTGCTTGGTATGGGGGAACTTTTAAAGAAGTGGTTTACGCCAGTTGTGATGTTCGTTTTCCTACTCCTTTTGTCAAATCAACTCATTACGATCTTTTTAAAAGGAATGCTCGGCCTCAATTCGAATGAAACAATCGATTTGAAAGTAGCGGGCTTTTCAATCTTGCTTGCGGTATTCACACTGCTCCTCCATGTCAATGGCAAGGGAATCATAAGTAGCTTAAACCTTCTCATTGGAATGACGACTGGATGGATTGCTGCTGTTCTTTTATTTCCAGTAGAAGCGGCTGAAAGCATTCGAACAACTCCAATACTGACATTGTTTCCTTGGGGGAATCCTACATTTGAATGGGGAATTGTCTTAACGGTCGTCATTACGGGTTTATTAAACACAACGAATACAATTGCCACGTTAAAAGGAGCGGAAGACGTTTTCGAGAAAACAACAACGCCTAGGCAATACCGTGCATCGTTTTTCGTGACAGGAACGATGTCGGTTCTATCTGGAATTTTAGGGCTTGTTCCGTATGCACCGTACGCGTCATCTTTAGGGTTGTTGAATTCAACAGGAATTCGTGAACGAGCGCCATTTATCGTAGGTGCTTTGTTATTCATCGTTTTAGGCATGGTTCCAGAACTGAGTTCCTTTTTCTCAACAATCCCAGAAAGTGTGGGCCATTCGGTTTTATTCGTCGCGTATTTGCAATTATTTGGTTCAGCACTTCGCAACATTGAGGGCTTGAGCTTTGAGCCGAAAACGGTGTACCGAATTGCGTTACCTTCGCTTATTGGGTTAGCGATTATGGGGCTTCCCGCATCTGTTTTTTCAACAATTCCAGATCTTCTACGTCCAGTTCTATCCAACGGGATGTTAATGGGGATATTGGTGGCGCTCATTTCCGAGTTTAGTTATTTCCAGGGACAAAAAAATAAATTGAAACCATCTAATTAATTACGTAAATGAAAGTGGGAATGAAAATGGATTACTTATACAATCCCCATCCGGCAGTACGGCATTCGTCATTTGCCAAAAATGGAATGGTAGCCACATCGCAACCTCTTGCGGCACAAGCCGGAATTGAAATCATGCGTCTTGGCGGCAACGCAATTGATGCAGCAATCGCAACGGCGGCTGCGTTAACTGTCGTCGAGCCAACATCGAACGGAATTGGCGGCGATGCATTTGCCCTCGTTTGGGTGAGCAACAAATTGCATGGTTTAAATGCATCGGGTCCTGCACCAGACTTACTAACGATTGAAAAAGTAAAAGCAGCTGGACATGAAACGATGCCTGTACACGGATTGACCCCGATTACAGTCCCTGGAGTTCCCGCGGCATGGGCGGAGCTTTCTCAGAAATTCGGCAAACTATCGTTGCTTGAAACACTGGCACCCGCAATTCGGTACGCCGAAGAAGGCTACCCACTCACCCCAATTTTAGGGAAGTATTGGAAACGTGCGTATGCGAAATATAAAACCATATTTACAACAGAAGAATTCGACAATTGGTTTGCAACATTTGCACCAGACGGACGCGCACCTGAAATCGGCGAAATGTGGAAATCACCCGGTCATGCTGAAACACTGCGCCTTATCGGCGAATCAAATGCGGATGCGTTTTACCGTGGATCGCTCGCTGACAAAATGGATGCCTTCATGGTGAAGCACGGTGGCTACTTACGGAAGTCCGATTTAGAAAAGTTTAAAGTAGAATGGGTCGAACCGGTTTCAACAAATTACCGGGGCTATGACGTATGGGAAATCCCACCAAATGGGCAGGGGATGATAACGCTAATGGCACTCAATATTTTCTCTGAAATGAATCCACCAAAAGTGGGCGAAACGTCAACATTGCATGAACAAATTGAAGCGATGAAACTTGCATTCGCAGACGGCAAAGCATTTATTACAGAAGCGGCTGATATGCCACTTAGCGTAGAAGAATTTTTATCGAAAGACTATGCAAAAAAACGCGCGCAGGAAATTACAGAAGAAGCACAACATCCGTTGCCGATGGATCTTCCAAAAGGTGGAACGGTCTACTTAGCAACAGCGGATGGAGAAGGAAATATGGTATCCTTTATCCAATCCAATTACATGGGCTTTGGGTCAGGGATTGTTATTCCGGGTACAGGGATTTCACTTCAAAATCGAGGCGCAGATTTCTCGCTCGACAACGAACATCCAAATGCGCTCAAACCAGGCAAACGAACGTATCATACAATTATCCCAGGCTTTTTATCCAAAAACGGACAAGCCGTTGGACCTTTCGGAGTCATGGGCGGATATATGCAGCCGCAAGGGCATTTCCAAATTGCGATTAATACGATCGATTATCAATTGAATCCGCAAGCGGCACTCGATGCACCGCGTTGGCAATGGATGGAAGGCAAAGCTGTCCACGTAGAGCCGAATTTTCCAAATCATTTGGCGCAAGCCTTAGCGCGTTTGGGCCATGAAATTCATCCAACTCTGGAAACGGGGTCATTTGGAAGAGGACAGATTATTTGGCGGAACCCTGAAACAGGTGTCCTGTCAGGCGGGACAGAATCAAGAACGGATGGAGCGATTGCAGTTTGGTAAGATCATGTAAAAAAGGAGGGGTTCTCGGATGGTAAAAATTTATCTATTGCTCTCGACAGCGATGCTCATTTGGGGGCTCAACCTTCCACTTCTAAAATATCTCCTTACAATCGTAGATCCCGTTACGATGACCGCATTTCGAATTATGCTCGCGGGCATAGTCGTATTCATTATCTTATCGGGATTTAAACTCGTTCGCTTACCGACGCGTTCTGAGTGGAAATATGTCATTGGCGGCGCACTCTTAAACGTTGTGCTACATCACTATTTCTTGAACATGGGACTCGTACAAACAACAGGAACGAATGCGGGACTTATACTAGGGACCGGTCCAGTACTAACGGCAATATCCGTAACGCTCATCTTTCGAAACAGGCCCTCAAATATCCAATGGATTGGATTCATACTCGGTCTTATCGGTGTGGGATCCGTCGTACTTGCGGGTGGTGGGGTAGGCGGTTTAGCTACGGGGGATGCCTTCATTTTCATCTCCATTATCGCGCAAGTTCTGTCCTTTTTAGTGATCTCGAAAGCAGCAAAAACACTCGATCCACGATTGTTAACTGCCTACATGCTCGTCATTGGTAGTTTCTTTCTACTCGCAATTAGTTTCATCCAAGAACCCGGCGAAATCACCGTGTTTTTTGCAGCACCGCCAATCTTCTGGTTGGGCTTCGTTGCAAGTGCGGTTCTAGGCACAGCGGTTGGTCATTTAATTTACAACTACTCTGTCGGCCAAGTCGGACCGTCCAAAGCTGCAATTTTTATTAACTTAAATACGATGTTTTCACTCATCGGTTCGGTCTTATTCCTCGGAGAAATCATCACGTTCCGTCATTTGATAGGCTTCCTATTCATCATTGTCGGCGTAGTTCTAGGATCCGGGGCGGCAGAAGATTTATGGAAACAACGAAAGAAAGCGAAGGAGCCTGTTTAGTGGGCTTCTTTTTTTCGGGTTGGGCAATGCTAGGTTGCCCTGTTGATAGTTGATAATGAATTTGTATACTCTTTATCAAGTGGAGTGGAAGGTGTGAAGATATCGCTTCGGCGCTTGGTGATGGCCTTTCGTAGTAAGCCCGTCAGAAGAGCGCTGACGGTCTTACTACTTCGGCTCACACTTGTCGCTTCTACGCTGGTCAATTTGAATTCCAGGTTGTTTGCGTGGATAAAGATTGAACTTTATCTAACGCAATTTGGGTCTGAAATGGAAAACAACAGCACGATTGTTTAATAAACTTTATCGATATTATTAGCAACAGAGCTTTGGATTAAAGCAATGAAGTTCGATATTGAATAGTTGTTAGAAAAGTCATATAATTAGGGCGGAAGGAGTGGATGACATTAGCGATATTACGAAAACAACCAATTATTCTTGAAGCGATACCAAGGTTGATTGCAAGATTAAACGAACGTGATCCAATTGCCCAAGAGCTGGAAGGGGATTATCATCGTGTGAAAAGTGGGTATGGCGGTGAGCGGGAAGCGGACAGGCATTTGAGTAAAACCCATTTCGGCGGTCCGGTTGAGATACTAACGGATGTGGAACTTCAAATTTCACCAAGCAACTTCATTCAAATCGACACGCTTATTATGACAACCTCATTCATATTTGTTTTAGAAATCAAGAACATCTCTGGAACACTAGAGTTTTTGGATCAACCTCCAAGATTACAGCGTACATTAGACGATGGCGCAGTTCACTTTTTTAATTGTCCGGCCTATCAACTGGAGAAAAACATGTTAGATTTAGATGTTTGGTTGGAAACTAACGGATTCCCATTGAAATCTTCAGGTGCGATTATACTGGCCTACTCCAAAACAAACGTAAAAATCCCGCCAGTGCACACACCGATTTACTACGCAAAACAACTCCCCCAAGTTGTGAGAGAACAAAGCGCAAACCCCAACATCATGTCTCCTAATCAGCTTCGCCAAATCGCCAACAAAATTAGAAATTCACAACGGCCCTTCAACCCATTTCCGCTGTGCAGCCATTTTAGAATTAACCCGGCGGCGCTGAATCCAGGTCTGTATTGCAAAGGGTGTCACGCAAAACTCATCCGCACAACGCGTAGAACTTGGGAATGTACTCGGTTCGGTGTAAGGCGCTGGATCATAACCCGTATCAAAGCAATGTAGAAGACTGGTTTACATTAGTCAAAGACAGCATCACCAACAAAGAGTGTCGACACTTTTTGAACCTGAAGAATAAAGACGCAGCCTATTTCGTGCTTAATCAACTTCAATTAAGAAAAACGGGTCATAATCGAACAACAACATATCATTGGCCCAAACCCCTTTTGTGAAAAAGGGGTTTTTGATTTGGTTGGTTTGGTGGACTCCGCCGTCGCCGTTGGTGTTACGAACTCCGCGGTCGAGGTTGCGAACTTCGCCGTCGCGCGTGAACTCCCCCGTGGCGTCGTTGAACTCCGCGGTTGGGGTTGCGAACTTCGCGGTTGAGGTTGTGAACTTCGCCGTCGTGTGTGAACTCCCCCGTGGTGTCGTTGAACTCCGCGGTTGAGGTTGTGAACTTCGCCGTCGAGCGCGAACTCCCCCGTGGCGTTGGTGAACTCCGCGGTTGAGGTTGCGAACTTCGCCGTCATGTGTGAACTCCCCCGTGGTGTCGTTGAACTCCGCCGTCGCCCCCACGAACTCCGCGGTTGGGACTGTGAACTTCGCCGTCGTGTGTGAACTCCCCCGTGGTGTTGTTGAACTCCGCGGTCGAAGTTGTGAACTCCGCCGTTACCGTCATGAACTCCGCTGTCGGGGTTGCGGACTTCGCCGTCGAGCGTG
Organism: Sporosarcina sp. CAU 1771; assembly: GCF_054482775.1. Taxonomy (NCBI): domain Bacteria; kingdom Bacillati; phylum Bacillota; class Bacilli; order Caryophanales; family Caryophanaceae; genus Sporosarcina; species Sporosarcina sp. CAU 1771. Next base: position 254,889 of record NZ_JBTLRN010000002.1, read on the forward strand.
AACTCCCCCGTGGCGTCGTTGAACTCCGCCGTTGCCATCACGAACTCCGCGGTCGATGTTGTGAACTTCGCCGTCGAGTCTGAACTCCCCCGTGGCGCCGTCGAACTCCGCCGTTGGCGTTACGAACTCCGCTGTCGGGGTTGCGGACTTCGCCGTCGCGCGTGAACTCCCCCGTGGTGTCGTCGAACTCCGCCGTTGCCGTCACGAACTCCGCGGTTGGTGTCGTCGAACTCCGCCGTTGCCGTCACGAACTCCGCGGTTGATGTTGTGAACTCCGCCGTTGCCATCACGAACTCCGCGGTCGATGTTGTGAACTCCGCCGTCGCGCATGAACTCCCCCGTTGCGCCGCTGAACTTCGCCGTCGCCGTCACGAACTACCGCGGTCGATGTTGTGAACTTCGCCGTCGAGCGTGAACTCCCCCGTGGCGCCGTTGAACTCCGCCGTTGCCGTCATGAACTCCGCGGTTGAGGTAGTGAACTTCGCCGTCGAGCGTGAACTCCCCCGTGGCGTTGTTGAACTCCGCGGTCGATGTTGCGAACTTCGCCGTTGTGCGTGAACTCCCCCGTGGTGTCGATGAACTCCGCCGTCGCCCCCACGAACTCCGCGGTCAAGTCACCCAACTCCACCATCCCCCTCACAAATCCACCAAAAATCAATTCACATCTCTCTATCGAAACTCCCTTCAATGGTCTATACTATATTGAAGAAAACATTCCTACAAAGGGGATTCACAGATGAAGAAACTGAACGCGGTGTTCCTAGCTATTATTCTATCTTTCATCCTTGCACCGTCTGCACACGCGGGAACGCTCGATGAGGTTAAATTTTACGTTGAAAACTACTATTACAAGGAAATTCCAGCGAATCTGGACTCTATGAAAACGATCGAAGAAGTTACTAACGCACTTGATACGTATTCCTACTACATGACCAAAAGCGAATTTGACTCGTACTTGAAAGCGATCGGAGAACATATGCCGGCCGATGACAGTATACTAATGTCTAGCGGACTAACAAATGCCGTGTCCTCGAAAACGTTATATGGACATATTGGTTATATAAAAATTAGCAACTTTTCGACCGAAATGGAAAACACAATCGACCTTCATTGGACGCGCCTTAAAAATAGGGGAGCCCAACGCTTAATCATCGATCTTAGGGATAACCTAGGTGGATTCGTCGAGAGTGCGGAAGAGTTACTTGGTTTTTTCCAAGGCTCAAAAAATGCGTATAACATATACACGCGAGAAGAAAACAAACTTGTTCCAACGACGCCGTACACAAACCAATTTCCGAAAGAAACCTATATTTTAATTAACAAACATTCCGCATCCGCTTCAGAAATTGTAGCTGTCTCCTTGAAAGACGAATTCGCATCGACACTTGTTGGTGGAAAATCGTTTGGTAAAGGGACGATTCAGTCCTTCTTTCAACTTGGTGTGAACGGTGGAAGTGGCGTTCTTCGACTAACTACTGGTGAATTTAAAGGACCTAAAGGCACTACGGTGAATCAAATCGGGATCGCTCCGGATATACCGACCGATATAGGCAAAGAACTAACAAAAGCTCATGGCATCGCCCTAGAGAAAGTCCTCAAAAAACAACGGTATACGCAAATGGCACCGATTAAAATGACGAATCCGAGTGCTGCGATTCACATAAATCTTCCGCAACCAACGAACTTTCAAGGTTCCAAATCGTCTCATCGAGTGGAGCTCGTTCGATTGGGAGGAAGCGCTGTCCCAATAACGTTTACACAAGCATCCGACTATCAGTCAATCAGCATCACAGCGCAAGAAACACTTAGTTTGGATGAGGAGTATATGGTCATACTAAATCCCGAAACAAAACGTTTGAACGGCAAGCGAACGAAGTCGGGTCAGTACACACGGATCACCTCCAATTCTGTCGCAAAATAAACACTTGCTGACTGGCCGAACCGTCAATTTATGCTATAATAAACAGATGTATTCTACTAAAAGGAAGGTAGCCTGAAAACGTCGCGTTGCGGCAAAGGTTACACACCTGCAACTTGCAGGCGAAAGGAAGTTCAACATGGACAAGAAAATATGTGTCATCGGACTTGGTTACATCGGATTGCCAACAGCGATTATGTTTGCAAACAACGGTGTTCACGTTCATGGCGTAGATATAAACGAAGAAGCAGTTAAAATGATTCAAAACAAGCAACTTCATATAGAAGAGAATGGATTGCAAGAGCGCTTAAACAAAGCAACAGATGCTGGGTATTTCACGGTTTCAACAACGCCAATCGAAGCGGATACGTACATCATTGCCGTTCCATCGCCAATCAACGCGGACAAAACGGCAAACGTTGAATACATTCGCTCGGCAACCGCATCCGTTGTTCCTTACCTGAAAAAGGGAGCACTCGTTATTCTTGAATCAACTGTGCCACCGAAAACGGTTGAAAACGTTATGCTACCAGAACTTCAAAAAGCCAACTTAGTACTCGGCGAAGAACTGTTCGTCTCTCACTCACCAGAACGAGTGATTCCAGGGAAGATTTTTGAAGAACTCATTAACAACGACCGAATCGTCGGGGGAATTAATGAAAAGTCAGCACAAATGACGAAAGACCTCTATAAGATTTTCGTCAAAGGTGAGATTCATTTAACGGACGCAACAACAGCAGAACTCGTTAAAGTCATGGAAAACACATACCGTGACGTGAACATTGCGTTCGCCAACGAACTTGCGAAAATCGGAGACACACTTGGTGTGAACATTTGGGAAGCCATTAAGTTTGCGAACTTTCATCCACGTGTCAACATTCACACACCTGGACCTGGAGTTGGTGGACATTGCATCGCGGTCGATCCATGGTTCGTCGTTGAATTAGCGCCGGAACTATCTAAAATCATTAAGAAATCACGCAACACCAACGATGCAATGCCTGAATATGTCGCCGAACAAACGAAAAAAATGCTTGAAGCCCATGCAAATGGTGGCAATAAAGTCGCTGTTCTTGGCTTGTCCTTTAAAGGCGACGTCGACGATATGCGCGAAAGCCCAGCGGTCACAGTCATTGAAGAGCTCTTGAAACTAAATCTAGACGTGACATCGTATGACCCACACATTAAAAAACTGGGGCATCCAACTCAACGACTAACACTCGAAGAAACACTAGATAACGCCAACATCGTTGTCATCGTGACGGATCATACAGAATTCAAAAACCTAACACCCGAAATGATCAGCCCGCATCTTGCGAATCAAATCATTTTCGATACAAAAAATATCCTTACTCGCGACGAATGGACAGCGGCAGGGTACAATCATCATTTACTTGGTGATAGCAAAAACTGATTACACATCGGGTGTCAGTTACGTTTGTGTTTTGTGACGTAGCGGGCACCCGATTAACAATACCTAAGAAAGAAAAAAGTGGTGAATCCTAATGAATGAACGAATATTCGAAGTTGATGTGAATACGGAATCTTCCGACGGTACGATCCGTCGTATTTTCTCACGGCTTGAAAACAACGAGAAATCCTTCATCGTCGCCATCAACCCAGAAAAACTAATGAATGCGCGCAAAGACCCTGAGCTTCGAGACATTCTAAATACAGCTACCGTCGGAATTCCAGATGGGATTGGCGTAATTTTAGCGTCTCGTTTACGCGGAGGAAACATTAAAAACCGCATCACAGGTGTAGATATGATGGAAACGCTTTGCAAAGAGGCGGGACTTCGAAACACGCCAGTCTTCCTATACGGTGCAAAACCGGGTGTTGCGCAACAAGCCGCAGACAAATTGCAAGAACAATTTCCGCATCTAGAAGTCGCAGGAACGCTCGATGGTTATGTAAAAGATGAGGAAGAAGTTATCGCAACGATTAACAATTCGGGCGCAAAAATCCTTTTTGTCGCAATGGGCAGTCCAACACAAGAGCAATTCATCATCCGAAATATGGAAAAGCTCAATTGCAACGTATTTCAAGGTGTTGGCGGTTCTTTTGATGTCTTTTCAGGCAACGTCCAACGTGCACCTGCGGGATTCCGAAAACTGGGTCTTGAATGGTTGTACCGCTTACTAAAAGAACCGTCCAGATGGAAACGTCAATTGTTGTTGCCAAAATTCCTACTTGCGGTGCTTACAGAACGGCGCAATCCGGACGTGAAGCTAGATGAATAAGATGAAAATTGCATCTTTAATCTTTCTAATCTCCACAGTCATTTTAAAATTTTCAAGTATGCTTCGGGATCTAGTCATCTCGAACTTCTTTGGAACGTCTTATCAGGCAGATGCATATATGGCCGCAATGGTCATACCTAATGCATTTGTTCTTTTTCTACTTACGGGAATGAAAGATGCCTTTTTGCCAAGTTACTTCAAATTCGACGCGCTTGGCAAAGGGGAAGCCCATCTAACCAATATCATTAAAGGAACATTCTTCATTACACTTGGTGTATCTATCGTAGGTGTCCTTCTAGCATCGCCAATTATTAAACTTACATATGGCAATTCATCTTTTCTACAATACGAAGACGGATTGCAAATCGCTGTTTGGACAGCAATGATGTACTTCGCCTCACTTCTTTTCGTAGGCGTGAACTCTGTTTACGAAGGCTATTTTGATGCAAAAAAGAAATTCTCCTTCTCTGTCTTTTCACAAACGAGTGTCGTTTTAGTAACGATTTTATTCACATTCCTTTTTCACAACAAATGGGGAATTGTCTCAGTTCCTATCGGTTATTTCGCTGGAACAATTTTGAGTCTCTTCATTAAGGTAGTTTATCGCACGCCGAAGAAGTTCTTGAACTGGTCGCAGAAAATGGACACGTTTGAAGTGAAAGAGTTTTACGGTATTTTTTGGCCAGTCGGGTTAACAATCGCCGTCGGGCAAATCAACTTAATGGTCAATACGTTTTTTGCCGCACAGCTTCCAGGCAAAGGAATCGTTTCAGGATTAAACTACGCATTTCGACTCGTCAACATTCCACAAGCTATTTTCGCAGTGACAATCGCGACGATTGCGTTCCCAATTATTGCGAAGGCAAAAAACAACAACGACATGCTTGGGTTCCGTAAAGGGATTGAAAAAGGGCTCTTATTTTTACTCGTATTCCTGACGCCAGCACTTGCAGGGATGTGGATCCTCATGCAAGAACTCGTTCAACTCGTCTATGAGCGCGGAGAGTTTACAGCGGAAGACACCGCATTGACTGCCTCCTACGCCATCTTGTACATCGGCTCGGCCTTTTTCTATTCGATCCAAGCAATTGTTGCAAAAGGGTTTTATACAATGGAAAAAGGGCATTATATGATGCGCATCGGACTTATTTCCGTTGGATTAAACGTCGTATCAAACTGGATCTTCTCAATGTACTTCGGGGCGGCAGGAATTGCATTGTCTGCATCACTCGTCGCTTTGCTCTATTCAGTCATTACGTTCACGACGCTTTGGAAACTGATCGGGGGAATGGATACCCGCTATTTAATCAAAAATACAATCCAAGTCGTTGTAGCTACAGCTGTTATGGCAGGCGTCCTCTTTATCGCCGACAAGTACACGGACATTGCCGAACTGTCCTCGTTGCTTCATATACTTACACTGGCGATTCCATGTGCAGCCATTTACTTTGTCGTGCTCCTGCTGTTCAGAAATGAATTCGTGAAAACGATTTTATCCAAAGGGGGGAACTCGTCATCGATGGACTGATGGCAACTGCCTATGCGTAAAGTACTTACAAACCAAATTGCCCGGTTAAACCGGATTGATACTTTTTCACCATACTTCTTTTTACCGTTCATTTTATTGCTTTACTTTTTCGTAAGTCTATTTGATTTTCATCGATTCGAGTTGTTCCATGTCAACGAATCCATTTGGCCAGTCGTTTTCGTCGCGGTCATTAGTTACTATATAGGTGTTTATATTGTGGATAAAAAAGGATGGACGTTTCCTACATTCGGCTTAACGTTCCTTCGAGGGCATACAACTCTCTTCATCTGGTTGCTTGCACTCGTAGGCGGTATTGCGTTACTGACGATGATGTCAGAAGGTCAACTGGATCTTGCGAGCGCATCGTTTAAAAGTACAGTCGATCCGAAACTGTCCTTCCTTAGTCAACTCCTGTGGTTTGCGGGTGTTTTAGTAATTGCCATGCAAATTACAAAGAGTGAAAACCTAACGAAAGCGCAACTCGTAATGTACGGTTCCTTCTATATAACAATCATGGTCGTATTCTTAATTGCAGGCCAACGCACGCCAATCGTTATTATGTTGTTTACAGGGTTGGTCATCGTTCACTACGTCATTAAGCGAATCAAACTCATTTGGTTCCTAACAACGTTGCTGCTAATCGGTGTCTTCTTTTCACTCTTCGGTTTTTATATGGTCCTAACTGAAGACACTACGAATAAGTTGAACGACCGTACACAGCCCGATGTTGAATTAACAGAAGAACAAGCCGAACAATTGCTGACCGTCCAAGAACAAGTCAATGCCGTTCCGAAATGGGTTCGTTCATTAAATGGAGAAAGTGTTACATCCCATATCGTATTAAGTAAAATTATCGAGTACACAAAAGAACATGGCTACCTAAATGGACAAATCTATTTAGGCGTCTTCGAAACGATCTTACCAGGCGAACAAATCTCACCACGAATGAGAGTAACTGAAATCGTGAACTCGCTAAGTGTTGAAGATGGCAAGTACATTACACGCCCGACACGGATCACAACGCCTACATACATTGGCCAACTGTTCCTGGATGGGGGATATGTTCTAGTCGTAATCGGATTTTTGTTCTTCGGTATTGTCATCTCTCTTCTATATAACCAAGTAAAGCGAAACGGTTTCAAATCCTATCAATCTATTTCGTACGCTTTCGTCTTGGCAGTTTTCACAGTTTCTATGCATACGGGTTTACTAGATTTAATCTTTCTATTAATGATAGGGTTTGTTATTTTTACGGCAATGATTAATAACGTTAAAGAGCGTTGACATTCCATTAATTCCCGTGATATGATGACGAGGCATAGAATAATTTTCTCGTAACTTATATATATAGGCCGAGAGCGCATCAACCATAAAAACGGTATCCCTAACTCAAGGGATACCGTTTTTAATATCTATTTTCATAAAACTACCAAAAGTAACTTCGATATAACAATTGACATTCCAGTCTATTAATCTATAATGGGTAATATAGTTCTCTATCTATGCACGCGTATGTGAGTACATAGTGGGAATCAAAATATAAAACATTTTCTAGGAGGAAATTATTCTATGGCTAAGAACAAAGCAAAATTCAACAAATTCCTAACTGGTGCGGTAACAGCTACAATGGTAGCAACTGCAGTAGTTCCAGCAGTAGGAGCAGCAGGATTCACTGATTTAGACAACGTAGGTTCAGACGTACAAGCAGAAGTTAACCAAGCGGTTGATCTTGGATTCTTTAAAGACGCTACTAAATTCAATCCCTCAGCTAAAATCAATCGTAGCCAAGCTGCTTTAACATTAGCTCGTTATATTGCTGGTGGATCAACAACAGCTGACTTAAAAGCATATGTTGAAACTCACAATCTTGAAGCTAACGGTGCAGCATTCTCAGACGTTCCAACTAGCTACAAAACTGGAGCAGACTATGAAGAAGAGCTTTACTACGCTTCTTTCATTGTTAAAAAAGCTGGAGCATTTACTCAAGCGAACTTAAACCCATCAGGTGAAGTAACACGTTCACAAATGGCTAAGATCATTGTTGGTGCTTTTGGTTTAGAGAAAAAAGCTGGTTATGTATCTAACTTAACTGATATCAATCATTTAGATGCTGCAACTAAAGGCTTCATTGAAACAATCGCTTCACATGGTGTTACTAACGTAACAACTTTCAACCCGGCTGGACATGTAACACGTTCACAAATGGCGAGTTTCTTAGTACGTTCTAACGGTGCTGCAACTCAAGATGTTAGCATTGCATCTGCTACGGCGATTAATGCTAAAACAATCGAAGTTAAGTTCAATACAGCTATTGTAGACACTACTAAAGCTACAGTTGAATTGTTACGCGGAACATTCAAGCAAAACGTAACAGTAACTTGGTCTGAAGATCACAAGTCGGTTCAATTAGTAAGTTCAACAAACTACCAAGCTGCTGATTACACTGTAAATGTTTCAGGTTTAACTGACCAACCATTGGCAGCAACAGTTAAAATCGAAGCTCCAAAGGTAGCATCAATTGAAATTCTAGATGAAGTGGCTGTAGTTGATAAAGCGGTTAATGCTTCTGGAGAATTCCCTTCTGCAACAAAAGCGACAGTAAGTTATGTTGTTAAAGATCAGTATGGTACTGATATTACTAAAACAACTAGCTTAACAACAAATGATTTATCAACAATCAGTGCACAAAATACTAAAGGTGTTATCGAACTTTCTGGTAATGCAGTAGTAGGTAAAAAAGTTGGAGATTTAGTTCCGGTAGTACTAGTTGATCCTAACACAGGTACTTCAGTTACTAAAGTAGTGAAATTATCTTCTGAATCTACAGTATCTTCAATCGAAGTTGCAGGGATTTACAATGCCAAAGGTGAAAAAATTGCTTTAGATGATAAATCAAAAGCAGCTGATTCATTCATCGTTTTAAATCTTAAAGATCAGTATGGCAAAGAAATTACTGAGACTACAAATGCGGCTGGTTTATTAATCACTAATACTAACCCGACAAACTTAACAATTGCTGGTTCTGTTTCTAAAGTTCAGATTGGCGATAAAGATCAATTAGTAATTGCAATGTCAGCTATTTTAAAAGCAGGCAATACAGACGTGTTATTGATTTCTACGACTAATGGTCAATCATTTAAATACACTGTAGAAGTTGCTGAAACTACTACATCTGACGTAATTAACGTATCTCAACCAGAAATCGCTGTAGCTGGGGAAACTACATTAATTCCAGTGACAGTTGCTGATAAACAAGGTAACGTAATTCTTGATAAAAAAGTATTAGCTAATGCTAATAAAGGTATTAAAGTTGGAGGAACAACTGTAGCAGAGGCTGACCTTGAAGTGAAAGATGGTCAATTATATTACAGAGCATCATTAGCTCAAGGCAATCAAGCATTGGTATTCCAAACTTCTACATTTAAAGTAGCTACGGTAACTATAGATGTTAAGGCTGTTGCGAAGGCAACTACAGTTAGAGGATTCAAAACTCCTTTAGTAGTTTCAACTCAACAGAGTCCTATTACGGTGACAGCGGAAGATCACTTAATCATTGAAGACCAATATGGTCGTGCAATGAAAGCTTCACTTAACCCAGCAGTTACTGTTTCATTAGTAGGTACATCAAGTGTAATATCAGTAGGTAGTGCTAATGCTGTAACTGCTCTTAAAAATGGTACTGCAACATTGAAAATTGAGCTTAATTCACCAAATGGCACAATCGATTCTTCCGTAGAGGTTCCAGTAAAGGGAACTGACGGCACAGAGTATTCTGGTTATGAAATTGCAACTATTGGTAAAACAGAGGCTGGAGTAGCAAAAGCTTTCACAGTTAATGGTTTATTAAACAATGGTAAAGTAGCACTTCAGGCTGGTGAATATACTGCAACAATCTCTGGTGGAGAACTCGCAGGACCAACAGCTGTAACGTCTCCACTAACAGTAGTTGCTGCAACAGACTTAGATGATAACGCTGCTGGCACTGGAAAAATTGATACAGAATTCACATTAAAAGTAACAATTAATGCAACTGGTGAAGTATTAGAACAAAAGTTTGTTGTATCTCCGGATGCTAAAAAGGTAGAAGATTTCTTCTTCACAACTTCAGCTACAGCAACTAACCATACTGGTGCAACTGCAATTACTGAAGCTACATTGGAAGAAGGATCAACAGTAGCTGATTTATTAAATGACACGAACGATGTGCATGTTGCAACTACGGATCAATATGGTAATAAAGTAATAGTAGCTCTTTCTGCTGATACAGTAACAATTGTTCCTGAAAAAGTAGCTGATGTAACTATTACTGGTAATGGAACAGCTGTTGCATCTGCTATGTTGAAAGGTTCCGCTACAGAAGCAAAATTAACTGTAAAAGTTAAAATTGGTAATGCAACGAAAGAAATCAAAGTAACTCTAATTCCTTAATAAAAATAAACGAAACGTTACTCTATAAACTAGTTCACTAGTGAAATGAGTGGAATTGGTTTCGGGTGCCAGTCACTCAAACAATCACGTTAGTTTGAACAATTACTACAATGTCCTCCAATCGGTTTTTCCGGTTGGAGGTTTTTTCGTGTGCCCGGCATTAGTATAGGTTGCCAGTCACTCATACGATTCAGACATTATTCTGTCAAAAGGTTGTTATTGTGAAAGATATGAAGAGTCCTTTGATCGAGCAATCGGTCAAGGTGTTTTTCCCTTTTAATGGGTATTTTCTTTCAGCGGGATACCTTAATGAATGCATTGGACATTTATTTAACCAATAACCAAAATTATACTTTTGTGGCTATATCCCCTTCGAAATTCATTTTTGCTCTTAAATCTCAATAACAATTTCGTTATCGAATTGTATATTCATTTTCAACAATTGCTCTATATTTCATTATCCTATATGGTGATGAAGAGGAAGGGGGAATGCCTAATCGCATCAACAATTAGAAGTATTGGGTTGGAAGGAATGAAAGGGTTTAAGATTTAGTATACGGTACCTGTGCAATACACAATTCAGACACTATTCCGACAATGGATTAGAATAGTGTAAGATATGAAGAGTCCTTTGATCGAGCAATCGGTCAAGGGGCTTTTCTCATTTTAAGCGTATTCTCAGTTAATGATGTGCATTAAGAATTGGGTATCGGGTGCCCACTAGCCTTGCATGACAGTAAATAAAAGTTATTATAACCTTTATAAGTATATTAATCTGAATAATTATACAATAAAAGACTCCTTCTGTAGAATAGATACTGACAACTAAATCAGTTCCCTACACTACAAATGAAGGAGTCTTTCATATGAAAAGTGTAGATCAAAACATCGTCTTTCGTCAATATTTATCCCTTTTGCCTCGAAGTGTTTTGGAGTGCCCATTGGTCAATTACGACTACGATAAGTTATCTGAATACGCATTAGTCAAATCCATGATTCTTGCACACGTATTTGGTTGGGCTAGTTGGAAGAATATCGAAAAAGGACTACGCTCAAAACCGGCTATCCTGGCGGAATTAGATCTGGAGTCTATTAGCGGTTCTCAACTGAGTCGGCGACTTGCGACGGTAGACACACAGGCATTGGCAGACTTGCTGGCATTGGTCGCGAAACAGTATTGGTTGTTACGTGGTAAAACCGCTGGCTTTAGTGCTAACATCGGGATCCTAAAATTAATTGATTCCACACACATCAAGTTGCCGCAAAATGCATCTACTTGGACGGCCGTAAGTAAGGATTCTAGCGGGGTAAAGCTACATCTTCGATTAGCAGTGGCTTCTGCAACTGAGGTTTTCCCTGAAAAGATGATTCCATCCACTTCTAATGTCGCAGACATTGATGCCGTTAATTATCTCATTGATGCTGAATATGCGACTTATATAATGGATAGGGGGTATGGCCATAAAACAAAAATAGGTGGCTGGTTGGAGCGCAGTGTAGATTTCATAGTAAGGGTGCAAAAGACATTTAGAGTTGAGGTCTTACAATCGTGGATGCCAACTGAAGAAAACGTCATACGGTTTGACCTTGTATCCATACTGACCCGCCCGGAAATACTACGACTTTTAGAGTTTACGGACAAGGAAGGTACAGTATACCGCCTGCTAACCAGTCGAGTGGATTTGACTGAGAAAGAGCTTTTGGACATGTATAAAAGTCGTTGGTATATCGAGCTTTTCTTCAAGTGGCTTAAGCAACATATCAAGCTAGACCATCTGTTCAGCCACTCGCCTATCGGTATCTGGAACCAGCTTTTCATCGCTCTACTTACGGTAGGATTGGTTGAAATCATGCGTGTCGAAAAGAAGTCAACACTGACATCGTGGGAATTTTACAGCCTGATTCGACTCTATATATTGGAGCCATGGAAGAAGGTTCTAGAAGAATTAAATCGTGAAAAAAGCCAAGTAGAGGAAGACAGAAAGCAAGAGACAGACCAATAAAAGAACTGGATTTCGGTGAAGACTTTGCAATTGTAAGTCCGATTTCCAAAGACCATTTTTTGAAAAGTAATTAATTAATGTAAAAAAAAGGGAACAGGTTGTCGCGCAACCACATTCCCTTTTTGCGTATAATTACTGGAATAATATCACTTTAATGATAGTTAATTCAATTGATGCAAGGCTAGTGTCGGGTGCTACTCACTCAAACAATCACGTTAGTTTGAACAATTGCTACAAAGTCCTCCAATCGGGTTTCCAGGTGGAGGACTTTTTTTGGTTTCGGGAAGGTTTCGGGTGCCAGTAAGAACGACCGATCCTTAAGTGCCGGGTGTAGTCAAAGTATCAGAGTGCCAGTCACTCATGCAATTATGGCTTCTTGTACATCTTGCAGATAACAAAGATTTTATTTTAATAGCTATTTCCTCTTTGAATTCCAATTTTGCCCCACTATTACTTATAACAAATTCGTTATCGTATTTTATGTTCACTTTCAACAATTGCTCTTTATTTCATTATCATATATTGTGAGGAAAAGGAAGGGAGGAATGTACAATCGCATCAACAATTAGAAGTATTGAGTCGGAAGGAATGAAAGGGTTTAAGATTAGTGCGAAGGCAAATGTACGAACGAATTTTCAGGTACCTGTGTTAGAAACTATTCAGACAATACACTATAATTGCATAAAAATTTTAAGGAGATACCGACTATATAGAGATTTGTCGATGTCCTCTTGGGTTTTTATCCATAAGTCATGAGTATTCATAATTGCACCTGACACAGGTACCTTTCACTAGCGTTGCAAGGTTTCAAATAGTAACCACATGATACAAAATTAACCAATTCCCAAAAACAAAAAGAAACACTCCACCAAAATACAACATAAAATTTTATTTTTTTGAGGGTTTATTTAGAAAATGTTCTTTAGTAATTGGTGAAACTATTGCAGTATCTTCTCCATATTGAAGAGATATCGGGATACACTCAGGCAGCTTTTGTCTACCTTTGCTTTTTCTTAAGCGGCGATTACAGTTGGCGACTAACTTAGTTAACGATCTGTATAAGTAAACCCTCATTAAACGCAGAAAATCCCAAACTGAACGTTGCGGCAGATGGATCAATCGCATAATTTCAATAAGTGCGAATGTGATTAAGGTGATATACATCTGATTCCAGATACCTTTAGGTGACTGACTAAATAGATGATGGAGTTTTAAATGCTGCTTAATCCATTTGAAGAAAAGCTCAATGTACCACCGGTTTTTATAAGTTTCCAGGATTTCTTCTTCACTTAAATCTAGACGGTTGGTGATTAAGCGGAACGGCGTTCCTTCTGAATCTTTAAATTCGATATAGCGTAAAATCTCCGGCCTTGTTTGAATCGATACTAACTCATTTCTACTGACCATTGGGTGAGTAGGTGTGTAGGATTTTAATGTTTCAACATGGAAAGTTTTGCGAACACGCACAAGAAACTGAATGTTTCTTTGAAGCCATCCACCCATCTTGGTTTTATGTGCATAGCCCCGGTCCATGACATATAACGCGTCATCATCAATTATATAATTTACCGCATCTGAGTCGGCGATATTTCCTGTTGAAGCAATCATCTTCTCGGGAAAAACACTGTCCGAGGAGGCGACAGCAATCCGGATGTGTAGTTTTATACCACTAGAAACTTTAGATATCGCAGTCCAATTGGAAGCATTGTCAGGTAACTTTACGTAGGTTCCATCGATAATACGAATAATACCTACGTTTGTGTTCATGCCAACGGCATGTCGTTGGAGTTTCCAATAACATTTGGTTAGCTGACTTAACAAATCCACTAGGTCATTGGTATCTAACGTAATAAGTCGACGACTAAGTTGAGAATGACTTATGGATTGCAGGTTCAATTCCCGCTGTATGGATTTGTTTGAGCGTATGTTTTCTTCAATTTCCCGGTGACTTTCCCACTTACAGATGGTACTTAATACGAATGCTTTGACCAGGGAAAAGTCGGTCAACTTCTTTTCATCATAGTTCATTAAAGGACATGCCAATTTAGTAACTGGCAGCAGCGATAAGTATTGACGAAAGACTAAGTTTTGGTCTATGATTCCCATAGGGAGTCTCCTTTCTGTAAGATAAAACTGGTTTAGTCGTCAGTTATTATTTTACAGCAGGAACTCCTTTTTTGCATTATTCAGTCACTGAGAGCGTTTCATATCGTATTCCCAGCAATTTTACAGCTATGCAACGCTAGTGGGTACCTGAAAATTAATATTCATTACTTATGGATAAAAACCCAAGAGGACATCGACAAGTCACTATATAGTCTGTGTCTCCTTAAAACCTTTATGCAATTGTAGTGTATTGTCTGAATAGTTTCTAACACAGGTACCTGACACTAATTGAAAAAGCGGATGCTGGCTCAACGGTTGTAACTTTACCGGCTGGTGGAGTAACAAATCAAACTATTAAAACTGCTTCTGGTGTAATTGTTACTGCTGGAGCTTTAAATGGTTCAGAAACGCTTCAATTCGTTCTTGCCGATGCTAATGGAACTAATAAAGTTGCAGCAAGCACAGCTGAATCGACTGTACGTGTAACTGACGGTACAGAATACAGTAGTTACGAAATTGAAGAAATTGGTAAAGTCCAAGCGGCAGATATTGAAACAGCTGGTGCTAAAGCATTCACAGTTAACGGTATCCTTAACGGTGGAAAAGTTGCTTTAGTTCAAGGAACAGACTTTACTGCAACAGTTTCTGGTGGAAAATCACCAGCAGTAGTTGTTGCGGCTGACGAATTTACAGTTAACGAAGCTAATCTAAATGTAAATTCAGATGGCGATGAAATTGATACTGAATTCACATTAAAAGTTACAATTAACGCAACTGGTCAAGTAATCGAACAAAAGTTTATTGTTTCAAATGATGCTAAGAAAGTTGAAGATTTCTTCTTCACAACATCAGCAGTTGGTGGAACTAACCACTCTGGGGTTACAGGAATTACAGAAGCTACATTAGTTAGTGGTTCAAAAGTAGCTTCAGCTGACTTGAAAGCTGGCGCAACACCGGCGGTAGTTAATTTTGCTACTACGGATCAATATGGTAATAAAACAGTGGCAGCAAATGCTGGAGCAACAATAACAATCGTACCTGAGAAAGTTACTGAAGTAACAATTGAAGATAATGGTACTGCAGATGCGAAAGCTACATTAAAAGTACCTGGTACAGAAGCTAAGCTAACTGTAAAAGTTAAAGTAGGAAACGCAACGAAAGAATTAAAAGTAACATTAAAGTAAGTTAAGTATTAGTATCTTGAGTGTTAGTTACTCATATAAAATGGAGACTACTACGACATTAGATTAATATTGAGAAGAGTCCTTAGTGTTAGGTGCCTGTGCACCACGTAATTCGGACACTACTCTGTTAATCTAGTGAAATAATTAAAGAGTCCCTTGATTGAGCAATCGATCAAGGGACTCTTTCTATTCAACAATCTACCTGATTCACTCCGCATTCATCCGCAAAATCTGCTATATGATTGTCCATTAAATTTAACCTATTCTAACCTTCATTTCGTATTCTATTGAAAAACTAGATTAGAAGGAGAGGAATTAAAAATGGCGTAAACTTTTTCATGGTTGCCTAAGTTGCCTAATTCATTTATTAAGTGGATTGTTAGTTTTCTACTCGTTCTTGGACTCGTGACTTCAATTACAACATCTCCTGCTTATGCAGATGAAATGTTTTCAGATTAGTTTCAGGTGCACCACTCAACTTTAATACTATTCCGAAAATAGATTGGTATAGTGAAAGAGATGAAAAGCCCTTTGATCGAGCAATCAATCAAAGTGCTTTTCTTTTTTTATCATTGTACATTTTTCGGTTGCATATCACTCAAACATTCTGGTTATGCTCCTTATTGATAGTGTAGGAAACTGATTTAGTCATCGTTTCCTTACCTACAATTAGTAGCTTTTTGTATTTCTTTAAGTTATTTAGCTACTAATTTTCAGGTACCTGTGTTAGAAATTATTCAGACAATACACTACGAATGCATAAAAATTTAAAGGAGATACCGACTATATAGAGATTTGTCGATGTCCTCTTGGGTTTTTATCCATAATTCATGAGTATTCATAATTGCACCTGACACAGGTACCCTTCACTAAAATCAAACTCATCGCCAAACTCGGCTGCTAAAACATTTTTTTGGTAATAATCAGGCGTTGCCTGATAACTGAGTACTGCTCTGGTCAAGATTTGGTTTTGCATATACCGATGGAAGAACGCCGCGAAAAATGAGATGATTAAAGCCGAAATAAGCGCTGCATTTCCTATTCCGGCAATTGGTTCAAATTAGTAAAAGCCTAGCGCCCAAATTAAACCCGCACCGACTCCAAAGTCAACGATTGTTGCAATCCCATTTCCGAGTCTTGGTAAAATAAATAAATCAACGAGGATGAAGGAAAGAACTGTGAACAATACACTTGTTAAAATGACTTCCCAAAATTGAAAACCAAAAAAACTTAAAAAGACCCACATCAAAGCAGTTATCATGATAAATTTGAAGCTTATTGCTTTCAGATAATCCATTTTACTCCTCCTGAATTCTGTCCTTTACAATAAACTTGTTCGCAAACGTATTTTGCCCTAATTCAGTCAATTAATGCATTTTTCAATATACCAGCCTTTCATGAATTCATTCTGAAACAGAGTATCTGTCACTCATACGCTTACTACGATTCAATATTGTTGTTCCCGTAGCAGCAACTACTAGAGCAACAATAACAATCCTACCAGAGAATAATTACTGATGTAACAATTGGAGATAACGGTACGGAAGATGCGAAGGCTACATTATAAGTATTTGGCACTGAAGCTAAACTAACAGTAAAAATTATAGTCTACTACGGCATTAATTCAGGAACCGAGATTAAGAGATGTTTGGTTACGGGAAGACTTAATTACTTATTTTGTAAGTACTGTTTAATAGTACATATGTATGGTATAATAGTCTAAGTAGTTAGATTTATCTGTTTTAAAGTTTCTGCAGATAAAAATCAATATAAATTGAATTTTATACATGCTCGTTCGAGCCCTATAGTGTGCTATTGAGGAATGGAGGGAACAAATTGTCAAGAAAAACTCCAAGAAAAACTAGAAGTGATTCTACAGTAGGAGCATTTGAAAAGAAACATGGATTACCCCCAGGGACTATCCGAAATGATGACGGTAGAGATACACGGAGCGATAAAAGGATTGGAACTATTCGAAAAGAAAGAGAGCAAAAATAAGAATTATTTTAACGAAGGTTTAATGCAAAGGCTATTCCTGGAATTTAACCTGAATTATTTCTATGTTATAAAGAAAAGGAGGTGAAGAAATGACTGATCAAATAAAAGAAGTTGTTAATCAAGCATACGAACTAGTTGGAATCGCGAATGAGAATACTGTACCCGAACTGGAAACCATTAGGGCTTGTGTATCCTTAGCCATGAATGGAAGAAATGTGCCAACGAGTAAACAAGTTCAAGCTGTTCTGAAAGAGGCGAAATTGTTTTACAGAGATGGAGAAGATATTGAGAATTCTCCCTTAAAAGAAGTTTGGTAATGAAGTTTTACTGTCGGTTACAGACATTAATATTGGGTACCAGATATTCAGATAACTAGGATACTATTCTAGTTATAGGTTGGTCTGGCGAAATAGAAGTTGAGTCTATTGATTGAGCAGTCCGTCAATCAATAGACTCAACTTCTATTTACGAATCGAGATTATATAATGTTGATGAAAACCATTTTCCTAGAGGGGACACACAAGGCAATTACTAAAGAAGTTAGAATGCAGGTTAATATTTAAGATTCAAATGTTGTTTTTGGTACGTATTTTTTATTTGGATATACTTAATGTTTCTTGAATCAGAACAAAAGTTAAGTAGACACAGACAAAAAACAAGCCCTGTAGAGAAAGATCTCCACAAAGCCTGTTTCTAACAATCTACACTTAATTCCCTCAATCACTACAATCACATCTAGGAAACCCATGACTTATATAGATAGGCTTCCCACAAGAAGAACAAACATTTCCTGTTTTTTGTTCATTTTTTGCAGAAGCTTTCTCTAGTTGTCTTTTACGTACTTCTCGTTGTTTCATTTGATAGAGGATTGCTTTTTCCATTAATTCATCTCTGTATTTTTTCTCTTGCGACTCAATGCCTTCCATTTTCTTTCTTTGACTAGCATCTTTATCTAATTTCATCTGCAAAGAAATCTTGTCTTTTGCTTGCGCTTCTTTATTTTCAGCTATTCTAGTTGCATTCACGTTATAAAAAGAATTGGCTTGTTGGCAAAATGAACACAATCTATAAGCGTCAGACGGAAGGTGATCAAAGGGAATTTTAAGTTTGCATCGACTGCAATGACCCTTTTTGTTTTGAATGTTGTACCCTCTCATGCTGTTATACATGTCCGTTTCCTCGCTTAACTTTATAGTGTCTGTCCCTTAAGAGTCAAGTTCCTTCTTCCGCTTTTGCAATTCAATGTACTCATCAGCTAAAAATTTCGAGTTATAAAACAAAGACTTTTTGTTAAGCAAACTGTTGAACTCTTCAATTCCATATACTTCAGCTAAGGTATCCGTTTCTGAAAATAGATCGATGCCTAAACCTAGTTGATTGCCTTCGATTTCAGCTCCGATACTTCTTAAAAGAGTAGGGAACATATCGAAACTAGTAAAGGTGCGCATTTTCTCTTTTACCGGGAGCTCAGGTGCATTTATAAACGCATTGAATACAGTGCGTGTATACGTTTCATCTACTAGTCCGCGGTAATAATCTTCGGATTGCATACTTTTATGGTCACCCATCAGTACAACCGTTGTGTTCTCGTAAAAGCTTTGTTCTTGTAGCCATTCCATAAACGCTTCGACTTGTTTGGAACTAAGCGCATGGACATTTTCGTATTGTGAAGGGAAGTCCTCTGTCGCTTCTTTTTCGACCCAACCGTCAGGGAAATGCGTGTTGGCAGTCAACAGGCCGTAGTTGAATGGTTTATTTTCCGAAGCGAGCTCTAAAATTTCTTCTTTAGCCCACTCAAACAAATTACTATCTTCAAATCCCCAAAATACTTTATCTTTCTCATCCATATACTTACGTTCGATTGCGGTTTCAACGTCAAATATTTTATAGTTGCCGTGGTTGGTGAAGTATTGATAACGGCCACCATACTTTGCATCCGAACCAAAGATAAATCCCGAGTTGTAGCCTTCTTTATCCAAAATATCCCCGAGTGTAGTCGCGCCACTTAGCAAGTTGTCGCTATTGTAATTCCCACCGCCTACTGCTAAACGAAGAGGAATCCCGGCAGTTGTTGACACAAGGCCAGCGACGGTCCAAGTTGTCCCAACAGCGGGCAACATGCCACCAATTGCTTCGGTATTTGAAAAGTTCACATTGTCGAGCGCTATCTGTTCAAGTTCAGGCATAACGGATTGACTCCATGCGCCCCCATTGGCTTTGCTCATCATCGTTGGTTCCATAGATTCCAAGTAAATAACGATTAAATTGCGTTTCTCTTCGGGAAATGAAATCGCGACGTCATTGGGATCGACGTAATGATCTTCGATGAACGTTGAATTGTCTTTCAAACTAGCGACATACACATTGGCCTCTGTCGTATAGTATGTGTACGTTAATGCACCGAAAAACAACAGCACGGCATAGATCGATTTAGCTGTTAACGTATTGAGAATCGGAAATACACGTAGCTTTATTTTTTTATTTTTGTAATGAACATCGATGTAATTCTTCATTTTCAAAGAGAGAATGGGTACTAAAAAAATGAGTAACAGTACGCCCAACATAAAGTATTGCCTCTTGAAAAATTCCGATACAACCGAAAAGTCTGCGCCACTTAGGCCTGTGGATACATAAAATAAGATTTCATTTATGTAATCACTGCCGTACACATTCACATAATAATTTGCTGCTGTAATGAGTAATGCACTAAGACCTACAACTACGACGAGTAAAAAGAATAGAATTCGTTTAGTCATTTTTATTCGTAACCTTCAATCTATAACTCATATTTATCTCGATAATTCGTAGGATGTGACTAAAAAGTATCGATAACACTGCGCTTGCGAGTGAATACTTCAATGTAAACATGGAGTCATCGTAAAAACTCCACTTTTCCAATCCACGAAAGTAAATTGCGATGAAGTAAAGCATGCCATGTACTGCAATGGCTAATGTGGATAAAACACCTATAATTGAAATGATATCTCGTTTTCCACCCATTACGTTGCTATACCAATAGACACCGACGAGCAATGGGAAAACGGTTGCTAATAATCCGTTTAATACCAATTTATTTCCTCCTAGACTTGCATACAGCTTACCTTATTTATAATACCAGATTCTTGGATTCTTTCCTATAAAATTAAGTGCACAAGCGACGGTCACTACATACGTATTCTGTTTAGCTACTTCCAAAAAAGGGTAAAGAGACAGAGTATGCAAAACATTCAAACTGTTATCGGGATATTTCACATTCTATTTTTAAGGAACAAGAATGTGAAGTATATACTATATTCGGGTAAAAAAATTCTAGGAGGAGATTAATTAATGAGTAAAAGAAAACCGAAAATGAACAAATTTATCACTGGCATCGCGACGGCTTCGTTGGTCGCTACGGCTGTAGTTCCTGTTGCATCGGCAGCAAGCTACACGGACATTGGACAAGTGAGTTCGAGCGTGCAAGCAGAAATACATCAGGCTGCCGCACTAGGGTTCTTTAACGATGGGACTCATTTCAATCCTAGTGGTAAAATTACACGCGGACAAGCGGCGCTTACACTTGCGCGTTATCTTGCGGGGAATTCGACGGTCAAAGATTTCGCGATAGCGAACAGTCTTGAGGGTAGTGTAACTCCATTTACAGATATACCTACAAGTTTTAAAACGGGAGCTGCATTCCAACAAGAGTTGTTCTACGCTTCTTTAATTGTAAAAAATGAAGGTGCGTTTACACAAGCGAACCTGAATCCAGCCGGGAATGTGACGCGTTCACAGATGGCTAAAATTATTACAGAAACGTTCGGACTCACGATACAAACTGGCCATCAATCTACGATTACGGATATTGGTAGTTTAGATATGGCGACGAAAGGCTATATCGAAACAATCTCTTCACAAGGCATTACAAATGTAACTGCGTTTATGCCGGCGGGTCACGTTACGCGTTCTCAAATGGCGAGCTTTTTAGTTCGTTCGTATAACGTTGCGCATGCTACTGTTGAAATCAATTCAATGAATCTCGTAACCGGCAATGATAAAGTTACAACATTGACGGCCAATGTGATGTATGCAGATTCGAACTCAACGGCAGTTCTTACAATCACTCCGGATGCTTCGCTCTCACTTGCAGACATTGTCATCTCGAATGTTGCAATTGGACAAGGCGGTCAACTCCAAGCAGCACTTGGTGTACTTCCATCAGGAACGCATAGCGTGAAAGTTACAGTTGAAGGCGTTAACGAGAGTGCAACATTTACCGTAGATCATACAGCAGCCGATGCAGCTGTTGCAGCGGTGAATGCAGCTACAACTCAAGTTCCACTTTGGACAGCTCTACAAAATCCATTGTTTGGTGGCGTAGCGGTCCAAGCGAATCTTGTAACCTACTTAAGTGATTTAGCGAACAATTACACGACTGTAGCTGAAATCATTGAAGCAGTGAACATGATTAATGATTCAATCGCATTGGAGCTATTGTTTGACGGTGTAGAAACAGATTTAAATGCAGCGCATCCAAACCAATTAACAATCAATGGAGTTCTAAATGCGAATTTTGCAGGGGTAGATGTAACGAATATCGCGGCCTATGTAACGGCAATTTATACGGGGAATACGGTGTCGTTAACGACAATGGCTTCGATTCAACAAGCGATTCATCTAGTAAATGCAACGGCAGCTACGACGAATACAACTGTAGCTTCGACTGCATTGGATGCAACAGGAAACGCAACACAAGCGCAAATTGATGCTGCACAAATGAAGCATGATTTGGCATTCGATATGGTTAGTAATTTGAATCCTGCGAATCCCGGGTTGGTTTCCAGTTTAGGGGCGGCACAAATTTTAATTAATGCATCGCAAATGGCACTTGATAGTATGAACGATGCAATCGCGGATGGTGAAGCTGCGAAGCTGGCACATATTGCTGCGGGTGGATTGGCAACAGATGCGGAATACGTTACTTTGAAAAATGAGTTAACGAACACGACAAAAAATGAAGCGGCAATCGTCCTTGCAACCGTTGCATTGGATACGAAAACGGACGACCTCACAGCAACTGCGGATGCACAAGCTGCTTTAGTAGCGCATACTAATGCGGGTGGACTTGCAACGGATGCAGAATATGTAGCTGTGAACAATTTATTAACGACACCTACTACAACTCTAGCTCTTGTGAATGCAACAATTGCTTTAGAAGCGGCGACAACGAAATTAGTCGTTTATGCGGGTGTGATGGCTGCAACAACACCGGCTCAAATGAGGGCATTGCTATTTGAGTTTGGGAATGCAAATTATTTAAACTTAACGGCTGCTCAAAAAACAGAGTTTGCAGGTTGGTTTATTACTGAACTAGCTGCTGAAACAACACCACCAGTGAACTATGCTGCCGTGAGTGTATTGTTGGGATCGAAACTAACGGCTTACAATTTGCTAATTAGTGATGTGAACGCAGCTACGACGAATACGGCAATGGTTCCAAAACTGACAGCACTTGGGCATGCACCATTTGATGCGTTGCCTATGTCTCAGAAATACGATGCAGCTGCCGCTGTAATCAATGGAAAACCGTATACAACAATTGCTTCAATTATTGCTGCAATGGGTCTATAAGAAGTAGACGAAATGATAAGCACAGCCAGACCCCTTAACCGATCGAATGGTTAAGGGGTTGCTTTTTACGGTAGATCCGGAATTCATTCCAAAGCGAAACGAATTGGAGGCATCTTTATGATCAACTGGACAACTCTACCTTCAAGTACAGCAAATCCATACGACGCGCCTAGTTCATTGAACAAAGGTCTTTATTTCTCATCAACTGAAGCAGTAGCTACTTTTGAATTAACTAAAGAGTTACGAACGAGAATACTTGCGCTGGAACAATCCGCAGACATCCATCGTGAGGAACTTGCTTCTATTAAGAAGGAAACAGATGGTTTGAGATTCGCAATCGAAGAAAAGGAAGACCTACTTCTTCGGTTAAATTGGATACGCGGTTTATATGATGTGAACGCAGCGATTTCGACGATTGATTGTAAAGAAGAAGCTGAAACACTTTCAGGTAAATTAAAATCGCTTCCAAGATATCCTTTGAAAGAGCAGTTGGTGAAGGAAGTAGCTGCGCTCATAGAGTCATTGCCTTCGAAAGACCTTGAGGAAACGGCGTTTGATAAATTAACGGAGCAGGCGTTTATCTATGCTGGTGATACATTCCTAAACCTTGGTAAAACAGGCCGCGACGTTGTACTTGCAAACGTATATGAGAAATATCAAGGTCAAGCAGCAATCGAGCATATTCAACAACAGGCGAAAATGCTAGAGGAAGCGGTGGCTAGACTTTCTGGTATTAAAGAGAGTGAACGACTAGTTCTTCAACTAGAGAAACTTCCACTTGCTACGTTTGGAGAACTATCAGATGAAGTGAAAGGCCAAATCGCAGAAAAACTCATCTTATCAAACGAGTGGCAGGGTCTAGCGGAACTTCAGCGCAGGATTATTCGGTTGTCGAAGGATAATGATTTACCTTCTACTCCACTTAATTTTTATCAACAAACGTTGTCGGTGTCTGTTGGGGATGGGAAAGTTAAAATTAAAGATTTAGGATGAAAGGCTTCGTAGAGGGGAAACTCTGCGGGGCTTTTTTTATGGGTATTATGTGGTGTAAATTGATGCGGAAATAAATACGAAGTGCAAAACCAAATTCAACGTACTAGTCGATAGGGGAGCTGATCTGTTTAACCTAGCCATGTATCCTTTATGCGTTGGGACCTAAAGTAGCATGGTTAATATGTATCACAAAGGATATAATTGGTAAAGATGCGTACGTAGAATATTCTGATACCAACATAGGTTAAATTGATTTAAAACTAGTAGATATGTCAATAAATACTATAGTACTAGTGAATATAGAGATTTAAGGGGGAAAACCAGTGCAGAAAAGTTTTTCGAAAGTCGTTATTCTATTATTAGTTTTCACATTAATCTTACCTTCTTCAACATTTTTAGCAGCGGGAGATACAACCCCGCCGGAATTGCATAGTTTACAAATATCTCCTGAAGATTTAAATGTAGGGGATACTGTAGTTTTCACTGCAGATATTACTGATGATTTATCAGGTGTTAGTTATGTATCTATTGTTTTTTCCAATGAAGAAGATATAAACGGTTCGAATAATACTGTTTTTTTAAGCTACGATAAAGAAAGACAGTTATTTATTGGTCAATATACAATTCAAGAAAACGATACGCCAGGAATGTGGACAATCTATAGTTATCACCTTAGAGACAATGCTGGAAACAGTAGTTTTTATAATAAAGAAGATATTCTCGATAGTGAAAAGTATTTCTATCTTATAACTAATGAAAATGAAGTTGATAAGACTCCACCAACTCTTGAGCATATTGAAATATCTCCTAAAGTGGTAGAGGTGGGAGAAGAAGTTGAAGTGAAAATTAAAGCATTTGACCTAAGTGGTGTTGAACGTGTCAATGCTAGCTTTGAATCAGAAAGTGGAAAACTAAGTAGGCATCTTACTTTTAGCTATAACGAAGAAATGGATTATTGGATCGCAAAATATAAAATTAACACTGAAGATGTAAGTGGTATTTGGAATCTGCGACATATCTCCCTTACAGATATTAATAATAATCGGGTATTCATTCAATCAAATGAGTTGGACAATCCAGAAGATTACACGATTGAAGTTATTAATGAAATAGAGGTAGATTCTTTACCTCCAGAAATAGAATGGTTGAAAATCGAACCGAGAGAAGTAAATACGAACGATACGTTTAAAGTGTCGGCTAAAGTTACTGACAATATTTCAGGAGTCTCTCACGTATCAATTACCTTGAAATCGGTAACAAATCTGAGTACTAGATCTATTAACTTAACTGATCAGGATGAAGATGGGGTTTGGGAAGGGAATTATACGGTATCGAAATTTGATGAGTCAGGAAAATGGATAATCGATACAATTTTGGCCAATGATCATGCAAGGAATTCAGTTCGACTATCGACAGATGACTTTCCAAATAACGACGAGCTAAATGTCACGATAACTCATCCACCTATAGATGGAGCAATACCATCCGCACCAATTGTGCACGAAGTAACAACGGATTCACAGTTTGTAACCGGAACTGTGGGTGGTAGTGAAATAGTTACGGTTCGGAATGGCGAAGAAGTTATAGGCACAGCGACAGCAAGGACAGATGGACAATTTAGTGTTTCGATACCAAAGCAAAAAGCAGGAACAACTCTAGAGGTAGTGGCTGAGAACACTGAAGGAAATGTGAGTGAGGCTGTTCAAGTTAATGTGTCAGTCGGCAAGATGGAAATAATTGCGCCTGAAGGATATACAGTGAAAAAAGTTCAACAGGCTTATGTAACTAGAGTTCATGGTGGAGGAAACTATATCGGTTCAGACCTTTCATTTAAATATATGACTTTAATCGATTCTGATAAGTATACTTTTGAAGCATCGTTCACACTTGCTGATTCGGAAAACAATTCAGCTTATTTAATGTACAAAAAGACTTTTACCGGTGCCGAATTAAAATTACTGCAATCCATTAATTTAGGGGAATACGAACGCAAAATTAACATTTCAATGCCTGGAGAAAAGAATACAATTATTGCTAATAACAAAAAGATTTCTATTGAAATAAAAGATGAAAACTTATTAGGAAATAGCTCTCTATTTTTTCCAGGTGATGAAGTAATTACGTTAAGTTATAGTGGCATTATAGACGGCAAAAGCTATTTATTAGCGTCGAAATTACCTTCAACTGAAACTACACTAAATTTTGAATCCGAAATGCAATCTGCAATAAAACTAACTATCGGTAGTATGAATGAAGACGAAATCGATTTCCAAGGCGGACTATCTCTCTTGTATAGTGAACCACTATCACGAAGTCTTAGTGGAACGTTCTCCAGAGAAACATTTGTATCACCTGGAACTGCTAGGATAAGCATTAATAATGAAAACAATAGTGGCAATGAACCTATCAGTTTTTCAGCAGATAACGTCAATATTACAGAAGATAAAGTAGTAGCATTGGGGCGAAGTTTTGAATACAACTTGGGAAGAGTGGAGCAATCTAAACGTTCGAATGGGGAAGTGATTCTTCAAATTAACCAGTCAATCCTTGCTGGAGACTTTAACTTGAATTACTTCTGGTTTAATTACAATAATAGACCAGAAATTAAAATAATGAATAGTTCAGATGAAGAAATACATTCTCAGTTTGTAGACAGCTTGTTTAATATGAACTTTAATTTAACCGAAATGCTTCAAGGTGGTAAATATACGCTCAATTACACTTACAAACATCCTCTGACGAGAGAAGATGAAAGTGTGAGTACAAGTTTTGAAATAGATCCAGTATTAGAAATTCCAATCGAAATAAAAGAAGGATATACGTTGGAAAATGGTAGTGTTCAACTACTGAAAAATAACTATTCACTACACTCACAAAATGTTAACTCACACAATAATAATATATGGCTTCCTGTAATCGATAAGCTAGATGAAGAATTTACAATTTCATCTCAATTAACTTTAAAAAATGGAGAAGGGAAGTTAATAAATTACATCGCTTCCCAATCTTTTACTGGTGAACAATTAAATGCATTAACGCAGTTGAATTGGAACGACCTTGTTGAACTCTATACTCCTAATATGGAAGACTTTAAAGAAGATCCTCGAAAGAGTCTATTGGCCAATTATACGAATCATTTAGGTTATAAAGTTATTAGCTATATGTCGGGAGATATTAATGGATTGTATATTGACCCAGAAAGGTTACTTTCATTTGAATTCAAAGGTCTAACGAATAATGATGACTATTACTGGCTAATCAAATCATTTTCAGAGGATGAGACAAAGCAAAACTTTAAATTTGATATGAGTAATTTATCGGAATTGGAGTTTGATATACCTAATCTTGAAGCTGTTGCAATTAGTAATCATAGTGGGGAAGCTTTATCTGTATCAGCATATGATGGTTTTACGAACAAAGTCTTCTTGGAATCTGGAACGTATAATCAAATTCGAGTTACTGATAGTAATGGCAGCTGGATTGCTTCTGATGTAGATATTGAGGGGAAGAAATTACTAACATTAGAAGGAGAAATAACAAAAGAATTGGAAGTTCGTTATGATCAGTTTTCAAATGGGAAGTACTTGAACGTTTTTTTAAATTATCAAAAAGGAATGTTTCGAAGAGTAGGTTTTAGAAATAGTACAATAAAGGTTTTTGATGAAAAATTGAATGCTTTGAAAGAAGAAGAATTGAATAATATTCATATTTATTTTATGGACTTAAATCTGAAATCAGGAACATATATAGTTGAAGCTACAGTTGAAGATGAAATAATAAGTGCAAGTTTTGTGGTGGAGCAACAATTAGAAATGCCAATTGAGCTAAAAGATGGATATACTTTTGAAACTGGTGTTGTGAGGTTTACTAAGAACCAAAACGAACTCGCTCACTTATATTTAAGTGATAATAATATTGAACTGCCGGTAGTTGCAAGTAATAAAGACGAATACGTAATCTCTGTACAGCTCACTCTGAAAAATCCAAAAGGAGAGCTAATAAATTACATCGACACCCAATCTTTTACTGGAGAACAATTGAATGAATTAACGATATTAAAATGGAATGAATTTGTAGAAGTATACACCCCTAATATGGAAGATTTTAAATACGATTATCAAAGTAATCTCTTGGCTCGATATACTAATGATTTAGGTTATATTGAATCCCACCATTTATCACCAGATGTTATAGGATTATTAATTCAACCAGAAAAGTTAGTATCCTTTGAATTCAAAGGGCTAGGTAAGAATGATCTATATTACTGGACAGAAAAAAAGTTTGAAAAAGATGAATCGACAATAAACTTTGAATTTGATACGAGCAACTTGTCGGAATTGGAGTTTGATATACCTAATATCGAATCGGTACAGATTAGTAATTCTAATGGACAATCTTTATATCTGTCAGCTTATAACGGTTTTACAAACAAAGTCTATCTAAAATCTGGAACCTATAACCATATTCGAGTCACAGAACAGGATTCAGGCTGGATTGCTTACGGTGTAAATGTACAAGGAAAGAAAGTACTAAGTTTAGAAGGAGAAGCAACAACTAATTTGGAAGTGGATTATTATCAAAGTATAAACAGTGGAAACTTGAGTATTCATGTGAATTATCAAAAAGGAGATTTTCGAAAAGAAACATTCAAAAATAATAAAATAACAGTTTTTGATGAACAAAGAAATATTATTGAGGAGAAAATAATAGATGAAAATCATTTTAACTTTAGAGATATTAATCTTGGCGCAGGAAAATACACTGTCGAAGTAACAATAGAAGGTGAGAAGTTTTCAAGGGAATTTGTAGTAAAAGAAGAAGTCTTTGTTGAAGCACCTGATGGATACACCATAAGTCAAATGCAATCAGGATGGATAACATCTAAAGAAGGAAATAGTAAACATTTGTATGGAGTAGTGTCAACTGAACAGACAAATGAATTTGAACTAGTTGACTCTGAAGAATATCTATTAGAGGCGGCATTCGAATTAGAGGGTCAAGATGAGAGTAATAGTTATGCGATTTATAGTAAATCATTTACAGGTGCTGAATTAAAGTCATTAAAATCGATATCCTTAAATGAAATAGTTCGTGAAGTCCTGATTACTATGCCAGGAGAAAATAATAGAGTTGAAGCTAAATACGGAAAAAGTGAAGTAATATTCCATGCAGCTAAAGAAGGGGATATTAAATTATTTCTACCAGGCGTAGAAAGATTATTAATGGACTTTAGTGGTGTTGTTGACGGGAGAAGTTACCTACTAGTAAAAGAAGTACTCGGGAATACAAACAAAGTAAATTTTAAAGATGAAATTGAATCATCAAAAAAAGTAACGATACACGGAATTAAAGAAGAAACTAACAAAAGATATTTCTATGCCCACTATATTAATGGAAATAATGATATTCACGGAGTCTATTTGTCAGAAACTTATGTATCGCCTGGAACTGCATCTTTTATTCTTCAGTTATATGAAGACAACTATCTATATCATGAGAATTGGTCACTAGATACCATTCATATAGATTCAGATATTAATCTTACTATAGGAAATGAATTGGAATACAGTTTAAAGAGCGTAGATTGGCAAATGTTTGAGGATGGTAGAACATATTATTTCATTGATCACTCCATAAAGTTTGGGGATTTTAATTTAAAAAACATTTATTACAAAGGTCAATCTGAAATACCATTTGTTATTAAAGATAATCATGGAAAAGAAGTAGTTTCTGAAACATCAACGAACTTTTCAGGTCATTATTTTGAATTTTCTATTAAGTTACCGCCCGGTAAGTACACCCTAGAATTCTCATTTACCAATCCACAAACCGGGAAAACCGAACACATCAAAGAAGGTTTTGAATTGATTGAGGAAGAGGATGATTTACCAACACCGAATCCAAATCCAGGGCAGGGCGGTGGAGGTTCTGCTCCACCTGTGATAGAAATACCAGAAACAGATGAGGAAATTGCAACTGCGGACGAAGAAGAAATATTAGCTCAACTTAAAGACAATCAGAAAAAAGAAGTTTTAGTAGAGCTACAGTCTAGCAATAATAAGGATTTCAGCATGATGTTTAGTAGTAAGCTTATTAACCAAGTTATCAATAGTAAGAAACCACTATATGTTCGAACAAAAGGTGCTTCCTTTACGTTGCCTACGAAGGTTTTAGAGGCGATTGCATCTAAGACTACGGACGGCTTAAGGTTTTCGATTCAAGCTGTTGATCGTAACAAGCAAACGCTACCGATTATTTCTGGAAATCAAAATTTCGTTTCTTCACTTTATGAGTTCAATGTATTTCGAATAAGTAATGAAGTAGAAGAGTTGGTTACTGAATTTGTAGAGCCTGTAAAAGTTACGTTGGAATTAGCAGGGGTTAATGATATTCGAAAAGTGGCAGCCTATTATCTTAATTCGAAGAAGGGGAAATGGGAATTTAACAGTGGAAGTGTAGATGCAAATCAACTTACTTTTGAAGTATCTCATTTCTCTCAGTATGCCGCTATTGAAAATGACATTACATTTAAAGATATTCAGTCGCCAAGTATGGAATGGGCGAAGGATTATATTGAGGTACTTGCATCTAAAACAATTATTCAAGGCAAATCGGCTGACCAATTTGCTCCGAATGAAGCCATTACAAGAGCTCAGTTTGCTTTACTACTAGCTAGAGCGCTGAATCTACCTAAACAATCGTATTCGGGTACTTTTTCTGATGTACCTGAGAAGATGGATTGGGCAGTCAGTGAAATTGAGGCGGCAGCTCGAACTGGGATTGTAAAAGGCAGCAATGGCAAGTTCAATCCTTATGAACAAATTACTCGTCAGCAAATGGCGGCGATGATTATGCGGGCAATAGAATTCAAAGATGCACGTATTATAAAAGGTGTAGAAGCCGCAGATGTATTTTCCGATGCCGATAAAATTCACGATTACGCACAAGAGTATGTTGGTTTGGCAGCAACTCTTGGCATCATTAGCGGAAGTGAAAAGGATGGAAAAAGAGTTTTCAAACCAACAGATAGTGCTACACGTGCACACGCAGCAAAAATGCTTTATCAAATGCTAGATTTGTTTTGAGTGTAAGATATAGAAAGAAGTCTGATATCATACCCCGAAAAAAGAAGGTTTCGTAGAGGGGAAATCTCTGCGGAGCCTCTTTCTGATTTAACTTTATCCGAATTTGTTTAAACAATTGGTATAAAAGGTTTAAGCTTAAAAGGTATAAAAACCAAGCTAATCAGGGTGTATTGAACTATTACTTCTGACTAGTTAAACTTAAATTGGGAGATATTACATGAAAACAGGGTCAAATTTGTGAATGTATGGTATTATTGGATATGTATTTAAAATATTATTATTAATATGGAATGTGGGGGAAAAAGAAATGAAAAAGTATTCAAAGTCATACCAGAAGCTTTTTAAAGCTACACTAGCAGCAACTATGGCAACAGGTGCGTTTGTTACAGTAGCGCCAACATTTACGGAAGCGGCAACACCTAGTTTAAAAGATTTAGATAAAGGTCAGGACTATTATCTAGATGTTATCGAACTTGTTGAACGCGGAATTGTAAAGGGGTTTCCAGACGGTACATATAAGCCATTTCAAACCGTTACTCGTGGACAAGCAGCAAAAATTCTTGCAAACATTTTAGAATTAGACACAGTAAACGTTGTGAATCCTGGATTCTCTGATGTAAAAGTAACAGACGAGTATTATGGTGCAATCGCTGCATTGGCTCAAAAAGGGATTATCAGTGGATACCCAGACAAAACTTACGGACAAGCCGATACGTTAACGCGTTCTCAAATGGCTAAAATCATCTCAATTGGTTTTGACTTCGAAGTAGAACCATTAACAGATAACCGTTTCAATGACGTTAAAGCAAGCGATCCATTCGCAGGTTATGTTCAAACGCTAATCACGAACGACATCACAAAAGGAACAACACCTACAACGTATTCACCAGCTGCTCCAGTTGTACGTGGACAAATGGCTTCATTTGTTGTCCGAGGTGAAAAAGCTGCGAATAAAGTAGCTCCAGGTGGTGGCGGTGGCGGTGGCGGTGGCACACCGGGACCTGATTATACTGCTGGGAATGCTGATTTAAACGCTAAGATTGATACTGCTCTAGGAGGACTTCTTGGAACAGGTAAAGTTGAAATTGATTTGGAAAGCAATAATAAAGTAGCGGTTAAAATTAATGATTCTGATAGTAAATTGTCGGATTTTAGATTAGCAGCAAAACCGTTTTTCGAAGCGTTTCAATTGGATACAACTGTTACAAGTGTAATTTTAAAAATAGATTCCAGGACTTTTACTGATAGCAGTATCAACAGTGGCCACGATATGGAAGCTGCAATCAGTGCTGCTTTAGCTGTCCTTGGTGAGGATGATAGTTTTAAGTTGACTAGATTAACGAATAATACCATTAGCATTACAGTAACTGGAGTAACTGGAGTAGCGCCTGGAAAAGCTTATAGCGATACTTATAGTTTTGTATTCACTGAATAAGTAGTAGTTGAGTAAAATTTGAATTTCAGCTAATTAAATTACTCAGTATGAAAGTAAGAATGCAAAGAAATTTACCCCATGACCAATTAATTGGTCATGGGGTTTTCTGGTGTCTATAAAACTAGAGCTAAATTAGATTGAATTTAATATTAGATTAACCAAGCATCGAGCTAGCTCAATGATTCTTATCGCCAATCCAACCAATCAAGTCCCTAGCCCGACAAAGTGTCGATACATATAGGGACGAACACCTAAAGTCCAACCAAGTATCCTGCTAGCGCAACCAATCTCATCGATAGACCAACCATTTAAGCTGTCACTTCAACAATTCTTCACTCGTCCAACGAAATATCCTTCTAGCTCCACTAATCACATCACTAATCCAACCAATCAGGTCCCTAGCCCAACAAAGTGTCGTCGCAAGTAGAGAGATGCACATGTAGTCAAACCAAGCATCCCGCTAGTGCAACCAAACCCATCGCTAGTCCAACCATTTCTGAAGCCACTTCAACAAATCTTCACTCGTCCGACGAATTCACTTAGAAGCCCAACTAATCTCGTCACTGATCCAGCCAATCAAGCCCGTATCCCAACAAAGAGTCGCTGCAAGTGGAGGGGAGCAGATGCAGTCCAACCAAGCATCCCGCTAGCGCAACCAATCCCATCGCTAGTCCAACCATCAAACTAATCACCCAATCAAATATGCAACCATCCAACAAAATACGACAGTAGTCTAACAATTCCCTAACATTAACCAATAACTCCCTTGCCCTTTCGATACCAAGTTGGTAAACTATGAATATTGCAGATGAATTGAGCCACTTGTGCGGAGTTTTGAGCCAGTCACTGCGGAAGATAGAGCCACCAAGTGCGGAACAGAGAGCCACTATATATAGTAAAACCTCTTGTATAATAAAGTAGCATGCAAATCAGCATGACACTAATATACAGGAGGTTTTTTTATGGTTAATTATCGAAAGATTCTGGAACTATATTTTGATGGCATTAGTCAAAGAACTATTAGTTCTAGTACTGGCCACTCAAGAAATACGGTCTCTGAAGTCGTTCGACGCTCAAAGAAACTT